>DASTML010000107.1:0-64102 GCA_035714175.1 Bryobacteraceae bacterium
CGATGTGCCATTCCCTGGTTCAGAGAAGAGCGACATCGTGCCTTTTAGTTCGCGGACCCGCTCCTGAATGCCTAACAGTCCAAGCCCCTGTTTCGGGTTTCCCGCCGTCCGCATCCCAATTCCATTATCGCGGATCCAGAGCCGCAGCCAAGTTGGGCCGCCGCTGACCGACACATCGACGCGGGTCGCCTTGGCATGCCGCGCGCAGTTGGTCAACGCCTCCTGCACCACACGGTAGGTACAGGTACGGTAGGGCTCTGGCAGCGTGTCCAGTTCGCCTTCCAGATTCACGTTGACCGGATAGTTGAACCGGCGCGAGTGGTCTCTCGCCAGCCATTGCAGCGCAGGGCCCAAACCGATGTCGTCGAGCATCGACGGACGCAGGCCCATGGACAGATCCCGCACCGTACCAACAATGGTATCGATGATTGTCTTGCATTCCGCGGTGTGCGCCGCGAAGGCCGTATCGCTGAACCGGGAACGTTCCGTATGGCCAACCTCCATGCGCAACGCGGTAAGCATCTGGCCCACCTGGTCATGTAACTCCCGCGAGAGCTGTTTTCGCTCTTCCTCTTGCGCCCGGACCGTCAACTGCGACAGCCGCCGCATTTCGCTTTCCGCTTCTTCCAATCGCCGGAACTGTTCTTCGGCCCGCGACTCCACGATATGGAACCGCCAACCAGCGCCCAACGCGATCACGATGCCCATTCCCATCGTGATCCATAACATTCGTGCGAAGATCTGCCGCAATTCCAATTCACGCGTGGCAACCAACGCCCGCTGCCGCAACATGTTGTCGTTGTTGAAAGCTTCAATATCTCGCGTCAGTTCCAACACGGCGTCACGGCGCGGCAATACGCGCGTCCGCAGAAACGTCGCGCTCAAGAACATTTTCTGGTTCGGCGTCCAATCGAACAGCGGATCAAACGTCTCCCAATAATCTTCCACGTTCGCCCGAAGCCGCTCCACTCGTTCCCGTTCCGTCGGACTCACCGCGTCGTGCAACTCTTCCAGCGTCTTCCGCGTAGTCTGGCGCAACTCGATCAAACGGTTCCGGTAAGACGGGCCCGTCAGGTGGGAATTGTCCAGCAGGTAGTCGCGAACGAATATCCCCGAAAGGTGGATATCCCCGCGCAAACCCTGCAGTTTCACCGCAATATTCCGGTGAATAGTATTGACCTGGTCAGACTGTTCGTAAACTTCGCGCGCCTTCCGGCGAATAGCCTCGCTGGACACCAGGATCAACAGCAGTAGGCAGCCTAAGCCGCCTACCACTGTGGGCCATGTGCGTAGTCGCAAACCGGCATCCTTTCCAGCCCGGCCCTCGCGCCACGGAAGTTGCGGAAAACTATGGAACACGAACGGAGAAGGCGGGCTTCGGCAGGGGCTGCAACCAGTGTGGCACGGTGACGCGCGACGGAGCGTTCACTTCAAAGGTGCAATCCAGCAGGCGGCGGATAACGCCGGGCGCTTCCTGCGCAACGGTACCCCAGGCCGGCAGCGATTCCGGCACGCTATCGGACACGCCGATCGCTTCATGCAGACTATCGCCGAAGCTGTTGACGGCCGCGATCTCCTCGGAGCGGTCGTACTTCAAGCCGTTCATCAGGGCATCGGCTTCATACTGCCGCACCTTGGCGCCCGCGCAATCGGAATAAGCATTGGCTACACGGCCAAGAATCTCTCCGTTCAACGCGACGCCATGGCGTTCCAGACAGCGGATCAGCGCACCGGCAATGTCGAACGTCATCCGGCGCAGCCCCTTTGACGGGTCCTTGGCAGACAGTTCCTGATGCTTGTGCTCATAGTTGTCAGCGATGTCGGCCTGGCACACCCGGTTCGGCCCCACATGATGGAACACTTCCGAAAGAATGCCTACCTCCAGCCCCCAATTCGCCGGCAAGCGAACTTTCCGGGCTAGTCCTGAGGTCAAGGCAAATTCGCCGGCCAACGGATAGCGGAACTCCGTCAGGAAGTTTAGAAACGCGGACTCCGGCACATGCGAGCGGAGGCTTTGCAACAGCGGCGCCAGGAACAGGCGAGTGACGCGGCCATGCAACTTCTCGGAAATCCGGGCGTAGTATCCCTTACAAAAATCGAAATCCATCGACGGATGCGCCAGCGGGTAGCAGAGCGCCGCCGGAATTTCGCGGCTGTAGTTCACAATGTCGCAATCGTGCAGGCCAATTACATCGGACTGGCCCTCAGCCAGCAGGTACCCCATCGACAGCCAACAAGTACGCCCCTTGCCGTCCACCTTGGCCGGCATTCCTATCCGTTCCAGTTCACCGAAGACTTCCTGTACGCGCGGATCCTCAATCCAAAGGATCGTTACGGGAGAGCGGAATCCGCGGAACAACGCCGCCGCTTCCTGTACCTGCGCTCGCGTGGCGCGGCCTATCGCAACAACAATGTTGCTGTAGTATTTTGCTTCCCGCAAATCTTCAATAATTCTCCGCATCGCCGGACGTTCGAATTCCGTGATCAATGCAGGCAAAATGAGGCCCATGCCGGTCTGCCGCGAAAACTTATCCAGTTCCGCTTCCATGGTGCGCAGGCGCCCGCCCCGCAGTTTGTGCAGCGTCGCGATCGAACTCGTCTGATGGAAATCAGCCATCGGTGTACCTCCCACAACCAGACTACCGGGAGGGGGCACTTCTGCCCATCGGGTAAACAGGTGAAAGGCGACCCGGCGACAGGTGAAAGGAATTTTATGATTCGGTTCTTTCCGGTGTTTACCGGATGACAAAGAGAAATTATGTCCGGAATCGGACATAATTCAGTGGAAATGCTGTGGAAAACAGGCGCTTTCCCGCGATTGCGCCCACGCTGCTTCCCGACGTTACGTCATTCTCTCCGAGGGACCTCCCATGAAGACCGGATTGTTGCTCGCTTTGTTTGCCGTTTCTCTGCAAGCGGAATGGCTGGTACAACCGCCGCCGCTTCTCCGTATCATTCAGACTGTCGGAACGAGACCTGCCCTGGAGAATCCCATCGGCGACACCGCCGCTGGCGTGTATCTCTTCGGCGCCACCTCTCTCACCGGCCGCGCGGAAACCTGGCTTTTGGAGACACACGATTCTTTTGCCAGTCTGGAGCAGTTTGACGCCGGAATTGCCTATCCCAGCCGCGGCCGGAACGCGGGCGGCGAGGAGTCGCGTACCTGGATCGCTTTTTACCGCCACTGGTGGAGCCACCTGCCGGAGGAAGCGGTACAAGCATTCCGGAAAGCACGATACCTGCAGATTTCGATCTATCATACGGGACTTGGCAACGAGACCGAATTTGCCAATATGCTCCAGGAACGGAAACGAAACCTCTCAGCGCTCAACCTCAACCGTCCGGATCTCGTCTACCAGGTACTCTCTGGCGCGCCTTCCGGCCTATACCTGGTCATTTCGCCGTTGCCCTCTCTGGCCGCACTCGATGATGGAGTCAGCCGTTCCGCCGCGGGTTATTTGCGCGCCTCCGGAGCTCCCGTCTCCCGGCCCGGAGGCTCCACAGTCACGCCCGGCAGCAACCTGAGCCACGAGAATCTCATCTTCCGGCTGGAACCAACCTTTAGCGTCGTATCCAGCGATTTCCTCGACCAGAATCCCGGCTTCTGGAAACCTGCACGCTAAATGAGCCAGACTAAATTACTCACACCGGAGGATGGCGGCCGGATCGATACGCAGCGCGCTCAGAATTGGCGGCGCGGCGGCGCACACGGCGGTCAGCGCCACTACGGTCAACGGCCAAGCGATTACCCGCGGATCCTGTGCATTCACCCCGAAAAGAAGGGCGGACAACAGGCGCTCGCTCGCTAACCCGGCAGCCAGTCCCGCGCAGGCCCCCACCGCAACCATCAACAGCATCTCCGTTCCCACAAGCAACGAAATACTGCCGCGGCCGGCTCCCAATGCCAACCGAATACCGATCTCCCGCCGCCGCAACAGTACCGTATAGTGCAACACCCCATACAGTCCCACCGCCGCCAGTACAAGCGCCGCCGCCGAGAAAAAGGCGGACAACTTCGCGAGCAGGCGCTCACGAACCGTTTGCTGCCGTACCAACTCCTCCTGCCCGGTCACGCTCGTGACAAAAAGTTCCGGGTTCGATTTCCGGAGTGCCGCGCGCAGGGCGGGAGCCGCCGTCTCCGGCGCACGCACGACAAAGGTGGCTTCGCCGCCCTGCTCAAAGGGGACCAACACCGTGGGCCGGTTGGCTTCCCGCAAGTCGCGGTAGCGAAAATCGGCGACATAGCCGACGACGGTGCAAAGCGAGGGGGCGCGCCGTAATGCCGGTTTGAAAAACTGGCGGCCCACAGGGTTCTGTCCTTGAAAATACTGCCGGGCAAATGCCTGATTCACAATGACCTGTCTGGCGAGGCCTTTGCCCTTCCCGTCGACGCCGGGCGCCCGGTCATACCGGTCAAGATCGCGGCCCGCCAGCAGGGCCACCTGCATCGTTTGTATCCAACCGCTGTCCACGGCGAGAAAGTAAGGAATTGTATCAGCGGTTACGCCCTCGGCCAGTTGGATCTCGTCGGACCAGACATTGCCGCTGAACAGGCCCCACCCCGCCAAGGAGGCGCTCTGTACGCCCGGCACGTTCCGCAGCGCCGCTTCGGCCTCCCGCCACGCGGCGATGGGAAGGCTGGCACGCTCTCCGCCGCGCACATAGGTCTCCAGCAGGAGCACGCCGTTGGCCTGGAAGCCGGCGGGCTGCCGCGTCACCGCTTCGAGGGTAGCGAGAAAGAGGCCCGTCACAAAATACACCCCAACGCAGAAGGCGACCTGGACCGCCGCCAGTACATACATCAGCCGGCGCCGTCCCAGCGCGCCCTCACCCTTCAGCGCGGCGGCAGGTTGCACGCCGTGGGCCCGTAGCGCCGGCGCCAATGCAAGCAGCACTGTGATGCTGGAAGCCAGGACCGCCGAAAACAGCAGGGCACGCAATCCGGGCGCGACGTCTAGTTGCAGCGGGTCCTGCGGCAATTGCAACATTTGTACTACCTGGGGCGTCATCCAAGCTGCCAGCGCCGCGCCGGTTACCGTCGCCGCGGCGCCCAAGGCCAGACACTCCACCAGCACCATTTGCACCAGACGGCCCGCTCCGGCGCCTAAAGAGACGCGCACAGCCAACTCTCGCCGGCGAGCGTCCGCCTGCGCCGCTAACAGGTTCGCGACATTGGCACAGGCAATCAACAACACAAGCAACGCGACGCCGCTCAAGATCCATAGAGGCTGCCGGTAATGCCGTTGCGCGCGGGATACGCCGGCCGCGGCGGAATGCAACCGGATTTCGCTGCGCAACACCATGTCCTTTTGCTTCTGCAGTCCCCAGGCGGGCCACTTGGCCACCCATTCTGCCCCGGACCGTTTGTAACGCGCATCCAAACTGGCACGCAGCGTCTCCAGCGGCGTATCCGGTCGCACTCGCGCCAGCAGCCGCAACCAACCCCACCCGCGATTGCCCAGCGTCCGCACATTCTGTATCACCGGGAAGAAGACATCAATCCTCGTACCAGGATCCGTTCCCGTAAATCCGTGCGGGGCCACGCCAACCACGGTGTAGACCACGTCATGGAAACGCACGGTGCTGCCCAGGGCCCCCGCACCTCCGCCAAACCGGCGGCGCCAGTAGTCATGGCTGAGCACCGCCACTGGATGCCCGCCGGGCGTACGGTCGTCATCCGGCCCCAGCAGCCGGCCCAACGTGGGTTGTAGCCCGAGCATTCCGAAATAGTTCCCAGAAACAAACTGCCGTTGCGCCTTTTCCGTGTCCGCAGCGGCGCCTACCACCAAATCCACCGGGGCCGGATAGGAGACAGCAGCCAGTTCAGCCTTGGAACCCGCGGTCTCCCGCAGTTCCCGGAACTGCGGGTAGGAGAACGTGTCATCTTCATCCGGCATCCCGTTCCTGTCCGCTCTTGTATAAACGGCCACCTGTAGTTCGTGCGGCGCACGGACCGGCAACGGGCGCAGCAGCACTGCGTCCACCAGCAGAAAACCGGTAGTTGCAGAACCGATTGCCATCGCCAGCGATGCTACCGCGGCTGCCGTTACCGCCGGGCGGCGGCGCAATTGCCGCCAGACGAATACGGCGTCAGCGCCAAGAGAGTCCAGGATTGTCCACAGCCGCGCGTCCAAGGACGCCTCCCGATGACGCAAGGGGGAGCCAAGCGCCCTCGTTGCCTCCTCCCGGCTTCTGCCCGCTTCAAACGCGCAGGCCAAGTGGTCTGCCAGTTCCTCGTCCACCTCCCGCCGCAGCCGATCCTGCATAAACACGTTGCGAATGCGGCGGAGCAGTCCCATATCTCGCTACTCGTTCCGCAGGGCCGTTGCGGGGTCCGTCCGGGTCGCCAGAAAGACAGGAGGGATCGCCGCCAGCAGCGCGGCTCCCAATAGCGTCAACGCCGGAGTCGCCAACCGCCACAAGTCCGTTCCCTTCACCTCGTAGAGCAACGACTCCACAAATCGTTCCCCAGCCAATCCCGCGCCCAGACCAAACGCCGATCCAACAAGCAACATCACGAAGACATCGCCCGACACCTGCCGCGCTACATGGGCCGATCGTGCCCCCAGCGCTATGCGAATCCCGATTTCGCGCCGCCGCTGCACCACGGCGTAATTCAATACCCCGTAGAGTCCCACGGCGGCCAGAATCAACGCCACCGCGGCGAAGAATAGGGAGAGCGTGGCGAGCAACCGTTCCCGCAGCGTTTGCTCCCGGACCAGGTCCGCCTGCATCCGTACATTCACCACACGAAACTCTGGACGGGCTTCGCTTACAATCCGGCGCAGCGCGGCGCCCTGGGAGACAGCTCCCTGTTCCTCCGTGCGCACGGCAAACGTTCCCCACCCGCTTTCGCCCATGGGCGCATAGATCGTGGGACGGATCGGTTCGCGCAGATCACGGTACCGCGCGTCTCGCACATAGCCGACTATTTCATTCCGAACCAACTGATTCTGCTTTCCGAGGTGCGTTTCAAAACTTTTGCCCACCGGATCCTGCCCATCGAAATACCTGCGGGCAAAGGCTTCGTTGACAATCACCCGGCTTTCCACCGGCGGGCCGTCCGGCTTTCCGGCTCCCCAACGGTCCGTCAACGTAAAGTCCCTGCCCGACAGCAGCCGGATCTCCATGGCGTCCAGCCAACCGCGCGAAATTCCCAGAAGATAGGGCGAAATCGTATCCGGAGGGCGGTTGGGAATGCGGATCGCGACGGAACTGCTGCTGCTTCCCATCAGAGCAAACGAGGATAGGGCGACCTTCTGAACGCCGGGAACGCCGCGGAGTTTCTCCCGAATTTCCTCCCAATTCTGTTGGGGACGCTGATTCGCCGGGAAATTGCCCTTCACCTGCGTCTCCAGTAAGACCACCCCGTTCGTCGCAAATCCGGTGGGCTGATTCGACAATCGTTCGAAAGAAGAGATGAAGAGGCCCGCCACAAAATGCACCAGGAAGCAAAAAGCCACCTGGGCTGCCACCAGTACATTCATCAGCCGGCGCCGCGCATGGGGATCGTCGCCGCCCTTAAGCGCGCTGGCCGGTTTTACCCCGCTCGCGCGGAGCGCAGGAGCCATACCGAACAAGACCGTCACCAGAAGCGCCAGCAGCACGGAAAAACCGAGCACGCGCCAGTCCGCGGGTAAGTGGAGCCGCGCGGGAATTTCCGGCGGATTGATCATGCGGACGACAAATGGCGCGGACCACCAGGCGAACAATCCCCCCAACACGGCTGCCGATCCTGCCAATAACAGGCACTCCACTAGCATGAGTTGCACGAGCCGTCCGCGCCCTGCGCCAATCGAAACCCGGAGCGCCATCTCTTTTTCCCGTGCCGCCGCCTGGGCAGTCAGCAGATTCGCCACATTTGTACAGGCGATCAGCAGCACCAGCAACACCACGGCCCCCAATACCCACAACGGCCGGCGATAGTTCCGCTGCATGGACGAGACGCCGGCCGCGGCCGACCGCAACTCCAACCGGGAATGAACGAATTGTTCCAGTTGCTCCTTTGGCGTATCGGCTGGCCAGAGCTTGACCCGCTCCCGGCGGTTGGCGGTCAGGCTGGCTTGCAGAGCCTGACGGACCGGATCCACCTCCGCTCCGGGCGCCAGCCTGGCCCATACCCGCATCCACTGCCATCCAGGCTCCCGGATCGCATCGGCGTTCTGCATCGCGGGAATGTAGAAATCGGTCATCACGCCCGTTTCCGTGCCCGTGTAGCCCGGCCGCAAAACACCGACAATTTCGTAGAGGACGGTGCCAAGGCGAAACGTCTGGCCGACGGCCTTCGGGCTCTGCCCAAAGCGGCGGGTCCAATAATCGTGACTGATCACGGCAACAGGATGGCCCCCTGGAGTCTTGTCGTCCGCTTCGGAGAGTAACCGCCCGAGTGCCGGTTGCAGGCCCATCAGCCGGAAATGGCTACCCGAGACCATCTGCCGGTAGCCCCGCTCCATGGCATCGTCCCCGCCGTAGGTCAGATCCACGCGGCTGCTGTAGCTCACCACCATCAATTCCGCTTTCCCTTTCACGGCTTCCCGGAGTTCCACAAACTGGGGGTAGGAAAAGGATTCCGCCTCGTCCGCCTTGCTGGTCACATCGTTCACAAAGCTATAAGTGATCACGAACAGCGAATGCGGATCGGCCACCGGCAGCGGACGCAACAGGGCCGCGTCGATCAAGCGGAAGGCGGATGTGACCGCGCCGATGGCCAGAGCCAGCGAGACAATAGCCGCCGCCGTAATAACCGGCCGTCGCCGCAACTGCCGGATTCCGAACAACACATCGGACCGCAATGCGTCCAGCCATCCCGCCATTCTTATATCCATGGAAGCCTCCCTGTGCCTGACGGCATTGCCCAGCGCACGCCTCGCCTCGGCGGGGCCACGCCCCTCTTCGGCAGCGCATGCGAGGTGGTCCGCCAATTCTTCGTCCACTTCCCGGCGGAGCCGGTCGGGGCGGAATACGTTTCCAATTCGTGATAGAAGTCCCATGGTCAGGCCATCTTCAAGACTTGGTGAATGGCGGCGGAAACGGAGGTCCACCGGGTCTCCTCCATGGGTAACCGGCGCTTCCCTTCCTCGCTGAGTTGGTAGATACGCGACCGCCGCCCGTTCTCCTTCGTGATCCATTCGGCCTGGATCCAGCTTTCTTCCTCCAAGCGGTGGAGCGCAGGGTACAGGGACCCCTCCTCCACGCGCAGTACCTCGCCGGAGATCTCCGTAATCGCCGTCATGAGCGCGTAGCCGTGGAGCGGCGCGCGCCGGGAGAGGATTTTAAGAATCAGAAGGTCCAGGGACCCTTGCAGGGAATCGGTTCTCGCCATGATGTACTCAGATGTCTAATTACTAAGACATCGTAGTATACGGCGTAGGCTCCAAAAGGTTCCGTGCCCCAAAAGAAAAAAACCGGACGCGTTAGGGTCCGGTTTTTTTGATCAGCCAAACTTCGGAGACCTGTGCCCCGCGCAACCTACCGCTCGGCGGTTCTTCGCGCTCCCACCGGAGTTCCAGTGCCCCGGTCCTGGTCGCTTCCCGGGGGATGTCAAACTCCACGGGACGGATGGGGAGGGGCTTTTTCATCGGCCCATGCACCACGATTCCGTCGTTTGCCGTCAATGAGATGGGCTGCTCCTGCGCCACGGCTTCGCCGCCATAGACGACGCGCAATCGATACTCGGCGTCCGGATCCAGTCCGGTGTACCGCATCCGGATCGGGCGGCCCTTCCAGGAATTGGCGTGGCTGATCCAGGCCAGCGGCCCCGGCAAGTTCTCCGCGTAACCTTGTTGCCCCGCTTCGCCATCCGGTACGAAATGCGGCTGACGGGCTGGATCGCCCAGGTCGTCATAGTACCCGCCCGGACCGGGGTCCTCCCTGTGCAACAGTTCATGGATAGCCGCCAGCCGTTTGGGTTCGTTTTCCAGTTTCCGGATTTCATCAAATTTGGTCAGCAACCAGGGTCGATTGTTGAGCGGATTGTCGACCGTATCGAGCGTTGCGCCGCGTTCCCAGCCCGCGGCGCCGTACATTTTGACGCTAAATTGCGCTCCTAAACCCTGAAATAAGCCCTCTGCGAGTGCAAAAATGCGCGTTCTAAGGTCCATTCCGACACGTTCTGTGACCGCGCGGTGCAGCACGCGCTCCGCCTCGTCCATCGCCGGACCGGCTCCGGAGGTCTCCGCGCCTGCCAGTTCACGCCGCGCCTCCTCCTCCAGTCCCCGTTCATACCGCAGCCGCCTTTGCGTGTAGGCGTCCGAATAGGCGCGGTATAACAACTGCTGAAAACGCCAATTGCGCTTCTCAACAGGCGTTGCACGGGCTTCCAAATCCTGAAAGCGCGCCAGAACCTGACCGACTCCAGCGTTCCCTTCCAGCGGCCCCTGCCAGTTCTGCTCGAGGCCAAAGATGCCCTCAGTGGCATCCAGATTGAGAAAATAGCGCGAAAATTCGCGGAGAGTAGCCTTTGAATCGGCGGAGGGGTCCCAGGCCAGGGCGGACCAAATTATCTTGTTGACGTCGTCGTTGGACCCGTCGGAGTACGAAACGAAACCCACACTGCCCGGCGCGTACTTCCCGAACCATTCGGTCATACGGACCGGCAGAGGGTTGATGGGTTCACGGCCCTGGGTGATGGCAAAGGCGGGGTCCCAGTCCGACAGAGGGTATTGGCAGCGAAGGGTGTGGGTGATGTCCGGGTAAAGGCGGATGGGGATATGCGAAGGAACGTTTTTCCGGAATTCGGGCATCGTCACTCGGACCCAAGGTCCGTGCACCACGCCGGCGAGCCACTTGGGATTTTTTCGCAGTTCCGCGTAGAACTGCGCAATCCAGCCGTCATCCATGCCTTGCGGAGAAACCCAGATGCCGGCGTTTGGGTGCACAGATTTCAGGACGGCCGTTGCCTTTTCCAGGAATGGCATCAGGATGCGCGGTTCGGTGTGTCCAGGATCGCCGCCGGGAACGAATACCGCGTCCAACTTAGGGAGCGCTCGGAACGCGGCCTCCCAGGCACGCAGTTCCTTGGCCGCGATGTCCGGATCGGCGTAGTTTTTCTTTGTGGCGGGGAGCCAGATCGAGAAGTCGAGGCCATATTCGGCCGTTAGACGGGAGATTTCCTGGTGCATGCGCAGGGCGGACATGCGGAAATGCGGACTGCGGCCATCACTATCCATTCCCGTGCCGGTGAGTTCGACCGTATTGGAGCCGAATACCGCCATGTCCCGGATGTATTGTTCGTATTCGGCGACGCTCCAGGCATCATAGGTATTGTTGGTGGAGCGGTACCCGATCTGGTGGCCGCGTACCGGATACTTGGGCGCACTCTCAATATTCCAACCTTCCGGCAAGGAGACAGATCCTCGCGACATGCGCAGTTCCCTAAGCAGCCGGCCGGCCCCAAACAGGACACCGCGCGCATCGGCTCCCGTGAGAGCAACGCGGCAACCGGGCTGTGGGGCCCCCGTCTTTATGCGGTAGCCTTCGGCCGGCATTCCGGCGGCCACTGCGATCGAAAGACAGTTGCCGTCCTCTGGCGCGGAAGTCTGCACGGACCAATGAACCAACGTCCGGCGCTCCACCTCTTCGATCAACATTGCGACTGCCTTTTTGGCGGCCGGCGGCAGAGAGGGACCAGCGACGATCCGGGCTCGCTCCAAAGACAACGGTGCGGGCAGGGCGGCCAGCGCGGCCGCCGCGAATAGCAGAATCGACTTCATGAAACCCTTCTTACAGCGACAAAAGGCGGTGATAGACGTTGTGCATAAATGTCACGTTGTCGCATTGCACGTAGTGCATGGCGCCGCCCATCCGGGAGAAGCTCTTGCAGAAGCGAAGATAATAAGCCGCGCTGGTTTTAGGCGGTTCGCCCTGAGTCCAGTCCCAGTTTCCGCCGTCCTGGAGGTCAACGACGTAGATGGTCAGGTCCTTCACAACCGGCCGGCCCGCGGCAAGGCGCAGATTGTTCACGCAGCTCAGCGTCTTCTCAAAGACTTGCGGAGCCATGATGGCGGAACCGACGGACAGCACAACGCCTCCGTCCAGGGTTTCCACCGAATCGCCGATCAGCCGGAAATCGATGCCCGCCCCACGGCCGACGACGGCGCCGTTAAAGATGGGATGGTTGGCGATGATGTCATATCCAATTCCTGGATGCACCGAAACCGGGACACCATTGCGGAAAGCGTGGGCGAGGATAGAGGCATGTTTCCATTTGTGCTCGACAGGGACGCGACCGCCTGGAACTCTATCGTGCAGCATGGCCTGCAGAAGATCGGCCCGGGCCGCCGTCAACGGGTGGGCAGGATCCTCGGCAATAGCGGTCTTGAGTTCATCCGCCTGCGGAAACACAGCGCCGTCCTCCGCAATAAAGCGTCCCAAGGAGACGCCGTAGCCTTCTCCGCGGAGCGCACCGGCGAGCATGGCCAGATGGAGGTTGCGGCCGGTCTCCTCCCAAGCTCCGAATGTCCCGGAAGCAACGTTCTCCTCCACACTCTCCGTAGAGCGTCCGAGCCAAGAGTATTCCCAATCGTGGATGGTTCCGGCTCCGTTGGTGGCAAGGTGGGTGAGCCATCCCCGCTGCATCATCTGGTCCAGAATCAGGGCTGCCCCATTGCGCAACAGGTGCGCGCCGTACATCAGAACGACGCCCGCGCCGCGCTCTCTGGCTTCCCGGATCTTAGCGGCGCAACCCGCAATCGCCTCGCCGGCATCCGCGGCAACCGCTTTGGGCGCCGCGTCCGGGGGAATGAGAATATCTTCGACCCGCGTGAGGCTCTTCCGTTCGGACAGCGGGAAGACCCGCAGGTTTTTCCAATCTTGCGCTACCAACTTCAATTGCTCCCTATCCAACCAAAATGACTTCCAAAGTCCGCGGGCCGTGCACGCCCTTGACGCGGATCATCTCAATGTCGGCGGTGGCCGACGGGCCCGAGATGGTGGTGAGCGGCGCGGGCAACATGGCCGCCATGCGCCGCAGGCCTTCCGGCACAGTCTCCACCAGTAATTCCAACGGCACAACGCACAGATGATAGTCCGGCACCAGCGACAACGCCCGGCGGCCCTGTTCCGAACCGTGACGCACCACAATGGTTCCCGTCAACGCGATGGCGGCGGCACAACCCGTCAACACGCCTTCGCTGCGGTCCAGTTCTTTATAGGCCTGCCCGTCGTCCTTGGTGAACGAAAAACCATCGGGCAACCAACCTCCAGGCGTACCCTCGGCGATCAGCAGTCCACTTTTTCCCCGGGCGCGCAAGACCTGCGCCACGGTGGCGGCCACGCCGGCAGGCGCGCAGCGATGCACCTCCGCGTTGTAGTCCTCCAGGCGTTCGCGAAAAAGGGCTATTTTTTCTTCCAGCGGCAAGACGGGCGCCGCCTGGTACTGGCGATCGATCTCCGCATATTCCGCTTGGCGCACCGCGTCCCTACCGGCGGGCAGGGCGGCCCGGATACGGCCCAGTATTTCTTCGCGCGCGCTCATCGCCCGGCCTCCCGCTTTTCCCACCAGTCGCGGAACGACTGATCCGGTAACGCCGACATGTCGCGAAAGGCGGTCCAGCCGCCCAAAAGCCCAGGCAGGTCTTCCAATTTTCCATCCTTCTCAAACACGCTCTGCCCAAGGCGGGCAAAGAGGTGAGCAACACCCAGACGTCCGGCGTTGGCCATGGCGAAGGCGGCGCCCTTCATGGCCAAACGCTCCGAGAACGGGGAATCGCCATTTTCAACCACCTTGGCACGGAGGTGGATAAGAATCTCGGGAATATTGATCTTGACCGGACATACCTCGTAACAGGCTCCACAGAGCGAGGAGGCGTAGGGCAGCGTCTGCGAGTGCTCCATGGATTGCAACTGCGGGGTTAGGATAGCGCCGATCGGGCCGCCGTAGACGGAGCCGTAGGCGTGGCCGCCGGTTTGACGGTAGACAGGACAGGCGTTCAGGCAAGCTCCACAACGGATACAATCCAGCGTGTCCCGCGCTTCCTCATCCGCAAGGACTTTCGTTCGTCCGTTATCCATAAGGACGACATGGAACTCCCGTGGACCGTCGCCGGGCGTGACCCCTGTCCAAATCGAGTTGTAGGGGTTCATGCGTTCGCCCGTGGCGGAGCGGGGCAGGAGTTGGAGAAAAACCTCCATGTCCTCAAAACGCGGAATGACTTTTTCGACTCCGGCGAGGGTGACCAGAATATCCGGCAAAGAGAGGCACATGCGCCCGTTGCCTTCACTTTCCACGACGCATACGGAACCGGTTTCGGCGACAAGATAGTTCGCTCCGCTGATGCCCGCCGTCACACGGAGAAAGCGTTCCCGGAGATAAGTGCGCGCGGCGCCCGCCAAGTCCTGCGGTTCGTAGCCCAGGGTTTCCAGGCCCATCTTCTTCAAGAAGATTTCCCGGATCTCCATTCGATTCCGATGGAGCGCCGGCACAACGATATGCGAGGGCTTGTCTTCGCCCAACTGGACGATCATATCGGCCAAGTCCGTTTCAACCGGAGTAATGCCTGCCTTCTCCAGCGCAACGTTGAGACGGGTCTCATCCGAGGTCATGGTCTTGACCTTGATGACTTCTTTCTCGGCGCGCTTCGCCAGAATATCGACGATGATGCGATTGGCCTCATCGGCATCTTTGGCCCAATGAACGTGGCCGCCCGCCTTGGTACAGTTTTCTTCGAACTGTTGGAGGTAATAGTCCAGGTGCCGCAGGGTATGGCGCTTGATGGCGTTGCCGGCGGCGCGCAGTTCCTGCCAGTCCTCTTTCTCCCCGACGACTTTGCCGCGTTTGTTCCGGATGACATCGGTGGCGTGGCGCACATTTCTGCGCAACTGGGAATTGGCCACCATCTTCTTGGCTGCTTCGGGGAACGGCAGAGCTTCCGCCGCTTCCCCCACTCGAACACTCATCGCGCTTTCTCCGTCGCTGCCAGGATCTCCGCCAAATGTACTGCCTTCACCCCAGTGCGCTGCCGGCTGAGCGCTCCGCCAATGTGCATCAGGCACGAGTTGTCGCCGCCGGAGCAGATCTCCGCCTTAGTGGAAAGAATGCATTGTGTCTTGTCCGAAAGCATGGCGGCGGATACATCGGCGTTCTTGACGGCAAATGTTCCACCGAAGCCACAACACTGATCGGCCTGCGGCAGTTCGTGCAGCGTCAGCCCGCGCACATTGCGGAGCAGTTGCAACGGCTTGTCGCCGAGCCCGAGAGAGCGCAGGCCGTGGCAGGAAGTGTGGAACGTAACCTGGTGAGGGTAAAAGGCTCCCGCATCGGTGATTCCCAATTTGTCCACCAGGAGTTCCGAGAACTCATAGACTCGGGGGAGAACTTCTTGCACTTGCCGTATCAGTTCCGGATCCCCGCTTTCGGCCGCCATTTTCGGGTAGTGGTCCCGCATCATGGACACACAAGAAGACGAAGGACAACAGATGACTTCGGCTCCCGCGAAAACTTCCAAAAAATGACGAAGCAGATCCACCGCTTCGGGGTGATACCCGGTGTTGTAGTGCATCTGGCCGCAACAGGTTTGGGCGGAACGAAACTCAACAGCGTGCCCCAGCCGTTCGAGGACGGTGACGACCGCTTTACCGGTCTCCGGGAACAGGGCGTCGTTATAGCAGGTGATGAATAAGGAAATGAGCAACGGAACTCCGGCGAACTGTCATTGTATCGTCTCCGCTCAGGCAGGCATGCGTTCAAATGACAATACCGTCAGCGCGCAGAGCCCGCCGCTTCGCGCTAAACGCGGGTACGGGACCGGGACGCAAGAGCGGCGCCCCCGTAGTAAGAAACGATTCGAATTCGCGTTTTTCGCCGGTCCTGTAAAAGTGACTGAGGTAGGCGACGTCAGCCGCCGTGTAATCCGAGAGCCATTGATCGCCATCGGTAATGCCGATTTCGTGCAACATGCCGAGGGCGATCCGGGCCGCCTCCGCCTCATAAGCCAGGATATCGGCAAGAAGCGGCTCCGGCACCGGCGGCGGATGGAGCTGGCCGACTGCCATGGTGTGCGGAAACGCGTTCCACTGGGCGGTGTGGCCAAACAGGTGCGCCAGGAGAAATAACCGCTGCTCCGGCGTAACCGCGTGATCGACGTGGATTTCGGCCCCGTCCAGATCACCCAGCAGGGGATCCGGAATATCACGGGTAATGATCCGGATGCCGTAACGAGACGTCAGGTGCGCTTCCACGCGCCGGCAGTGGTCAACAAAGGGCAGCATATGCTCTTTTCGAGGCTAACAGGATTTCCTCTGTTTTCGTCCGGCAGAGTGGAGGGCTTACTATGGCCTGATGAGTGAAGCGCTCAAGGAAATCTTTAACCTCGCCCGGATCCGTGAAATTGCCCTCGAACTGGAGGCGGTCTATCCCCAAGCACGGGCGGACCGGTTTGTGAGTCTGGCCGCGGACGGTCTGGATGGCCTGAGCATTATGCAGAGGATGCGGCGGATCGCCGAAACGTTTGGTCATGTTCTTCCCGCGAGCTATGGAGACAGTCTGGCAATTCTACGGGAGTTGCTTCCGCGCCTGGGAACGGGGTTTCCCACGTTAATCTTCCCAGAGTACGTGGCGGTGCATGGGCTGGATCATTTTGACCTGTCCATGGACGCACTGCGGGATTTCACGGCATCTGGATCCTCCGAATTTGCGGTACGGCCATTTTTGCGCCGGGACTTTCCGCGCGCAATCGCGGTGATGCGGACGTGGGCCAGGGCCGAAAGCGAGCATGTCCGGCGCTTGGCGAGCGAGGGAAGCCGGCCGCGTCTGCCGTGGTCCTTTCAATTGACTGAGGTAATCGCCGACCCCTCTCTGACAGCCCCGATTCTAGAGGCCCTCCGCGCAGACCCGAGTCCTTACGTGCGTCGATCCGTGGCGAACCATTGGAACGATTTAGCCAAGGATCATCCAGGCTGGGTGGTGCAACAACTGGAGGCTTGGCCACAAGATAACCCGGCGACTGCGTGGATCACCAAGCATGCGTTGCGGACGCTGGTGAAAAAGGGGGATGCGCGTGCCCTGGGGTTAATTGGCGCGACGGGCGAGCCCAAGGTGACCGTCGAGGAATTTTCGGTTTCGCCGGAACGGATTCGCTTGGGTGAACCCGTTCGTTATCTAGTGCGGCTGGTTTCCACGAGCCGGAAGGAACAGCGTCTCGTGGTGGATTATGCCATTCACTATGTCAAAACTTCCGGCGGAACGTCGCGGAAAGTATTCAAACTACGGGAGTTGCGATTGGGAGCTCGGGAGAGGGCAGAAATGACGCTCGTGCAGATGGTGAAGGATTTTACGACACGCAAACACTACGCGGGGCGACACGTGGTGGAGCTATTGGTGAACGGGCAGCCTATGGGAGAGTGCGTATTCGATCTCGCAATGGAATAGAACGGTTAAACGCAACAGAAATAGTCCCACATTTTGCAGGATATACAAACATTTATCCCATTAGTGCGAGGGCGGCCGATATGCAAGCTAGGAGGATTGTGCTGGCTCGTATTGGGAGGGAGGAATACCTTGGTATCTCCCACAATGCGTAGACAGTTCCATTACTCCCATTTTCGACTACTAGGAATCGCCACGGGGAGGGACTACGTCCTACACTGTAGTTAAGCGCTGAAATCACCTATGATTTACTCCAGTAAACTCTACCTATCCGCTGTCCTTATCCTGTCCGCAGTCCCGGCATTGGCCGCACCGCTTGGCGTGGCGGCTGATTATAACGTGTTCGTCCTGGGATCCATTAACCAAGCCAACACCGACATCGAGGGCCGCGCGGCAGTTGGCGGCAGCGCGCAATTTAGCAATTTTGGGATCGGTACCACACTTTCGCCGAATTCGTCGCGCCTCGACTTGATTGTCGGCGGCAGCTTGACCTATATCAACGGACAGATTCACAACGGATCGGGCGTCTATGCGGGCAGCGGCTCCATTTCGGGCGTTGGCGTTCCGAACGGGACCCTGACGCAGGCTCCATCCCCGATCGACTTTGTGGCGGCCGGGCAGGCGTTGATTGCGGAGTCAGATGGTTATGCAGCGCTCGCCGCAGTTGCGGTGGCGGCCCAGTACGGCGGATTGAACCTTGTGGGAACAGATGCCAATTTGAATATTTTCTACGTGGCAGCGGGAACGCTGGCTTCCTTGAACAGCCTTTCGATTAGCGCGCCGGTGGGTTCCACGGTCCTCGTCAATGTCGCAGGCGCAACCAACAGTTTTACGAATGCCGGAATGAGCGTGAGCGGAACGAACCGCCAAAATGTGCTCTTCAACTTCTTTGAAACTACTTCGTTAACCATGTCCGGCATGGGCTTTCAAGGTTCCATTCTCGCCCCCGAAGCAGCTTTTCAATTTAACAACGGCCAGATTAATGGCAATATCGTCGTCGCCAGCATGCAGGGAGGCGGCGAATCGCACAATACGCTCTTCACGGGACAGTTGCCGCCTTGGGACCCGGGCACGGATGTACCCGAGCCAGCGACGTGGCTTTGTACAGGCGCGGGCTTTGCCCTTGTGGCGCTGGGCGCGATCCGCCGGCGCAAGAACAGCTAGTCCTTTTCCCTTATTCGAAGTCAAAACGCCCGCTGCCAGTTGAAATGGCAAGCGGGCGTTTTGCTTTCCGGTGCACCGCTTGGCTGGTCAGCCATGCAAGATCCACCTGCAGGTATTGGGTAGCGGACCGTGAACGGCCGCTGCACGCCGTTACAACCGATCCGGCGGAAGAACACGCTAGGAGCAGGGGAGGACGGTAGAATCGGCCCGGCGGCCTTGTGCCAGTGGCGCTCTTCCACGCACAACAACGAAAAACCCGGTGGAACAAGAAGCGTTCCACCGGGTTTTTTTGTGTAGAGGTCCGTTGCCGTTAGTGACTGGCAGCGGGGGCCGCGCCATGCTCTCCACTAGCGGCGGGAGCACCAGGCGCAGGAGCCTGACCGGCAGCAGCCGGCGGCGGGTTCTGCATGCGCAAGCCATACGGAACGACTTTGTCACGAGAACCGATATCAATCATGGGGAACAGAATGAACAGCCCCAAGAAGAGCAGCGAACTAATGAAGATGATTGCGTTCACAGGAGGATCATGCCGCAAGTGCATGAAAATCATCGCCACCAGAGAGGCTTTCACAGTTGCAATTAATACGGCAATGATCAAATTGATGCTGCTCGAACCAAAGTTAATGTACGCGGCGCCAACCGTGATGCCGGTCAGAAACAGCAGTGCGCCGAGCGTCACCACGTAGATGCGTGCAGAGGGAGTGTGTGCGTGTCCGCTCATATTTCTCCTAGTTCACCAAGTACAACAAGGGGAACAGATAGATCCAAATCAAGTCGACAAGGTGCCAGTAGAGGCCCACCAAATCCACCGGGGTGTAGTAAGCACTGCTGAACTCCCCCTTCATGGTGCGGAGGAGAATCCAGGCGATCAGCCCCATACCCACCAAAACGTGGACGCCGTGCAACCCTGTCATGGCGAAATAGAAGCCAAAGAACATAGCCTGTTGGCTGGGACCGCCGCCGTGATACGCAAAATAGCGGCCAGGCAGTAGCCCATCATGGAACTTGTGCGAGTATTCGAAGTATTTGATCACCAGGAAGCCCGCCGCGAATCCGAGCGTCAGAAGCAGATTGACTACCGTCTTGCTCTTTTGGCTGGTGGACGCATAGTGAACAGCCATGACCATCGTGAAGCTGGAGCAGAGCAGGAACACCGTGTTGATGGCGCCCATGATGCGATCCAAGTGATGGTGGCCAGCGATCCAGGCCTCCGGATAGACGCTCTGCATGAGTCCGTAGCCCACGAACAGGCCACCGAACATCAGGATTTCCGTGGCCAAGAAAAGCCACATCCCGAGCTTCGACGTCGTAAACTGCTGCTCGGCGTCAATGAAGTGATGTTGGCGGAAGGAATGTTCCGCGTTGTGTTCTACAACGTGTGATTCGGCGCTCATTCTTAGTGATGTTCCTTCACGGAGGGCTCAAAGGGCCTGTAGTAGTCGTAGGGCTCGGTGGTCACCACGGGGGTTTCGTGGAAGTTGTGGGTAATGGGCGGCGAAGCAATCTGCCATTCCAACGAACGGGCATTCCATGGATTGGCCGGGGCATCCATCTTCTTCCGCAGCGACGCGAACAGATAACCAGCCATGATCAGGAAGCCCAAGCCGAGGATCCAGGATCCGACAGTGGAAACCTGATGCAGGAACTGGAACTCGGGAAGATAGTCGTAATACCGGCGGGGCATGCCGCGGCTGCCGAGAAGAAACTGCGGCAGGAAGGTGGTATTGAAACCGATGAAGACAAGAATCGCGGAGATGCGGGCGGCCGTTTCGTTGTAGGTCCGGCCAAACATCTTGGGCCACCAGTAGTGCAACCCGGCGAGGAATGCGATGGCGGTAGAGCCCATCATCACGTAGTGGAAGTGCGCGACCACGAAGTAGGTGTCGTGCAGATGGATATCCACCGAAAGGGCGCCGAGGAACAGACCCGTCAAACCGCCGATGCCGAAGAGGATCAGGAACATCAGGGCATAGAGCATGGGAGCCTGCAGCGAGATCGAACCGCGATACATGGTGGTAATCCAGTTGAACACCTTAATGCCCGAGGGGATGCCGACGAGGAAGGTGAGGAACGAGAATACCGCGCCGGCCAACTGGGATTGGCCACTGGTGAACATGTGATGACCCCAGACCACGAAACTGACGATGGCGATCGCGACGGAGGAGAAGGCCGTTGCCTTGTACCCGAAGAACGTCTTCTGCGACATCGACGGGATCACTTCGGAGATCACAGCCATGCCGGGAAGAATCATGATGTACACGGCCGGGTGGGAGTAGAACCAGAAGAAATGCTGGAAGAGAACTGGGTCGCCGCCGAGTTTCGGATCGAAGACGCCTACGCCAAAGGTCCGTTCCATGATCAAGAGCAGCAAAGTGATCGCGAGCACAGGGGTAGCCAACACCTGAATGATGGCGGTGGAATACATGCTCCAAATGAAGAGCGGCATCCGGAACCAACTCATTCCGGGAGCCCGGAGCTTGTGAACGGTGGCGATGAAGTTCACGCCGGTAAGAATCGAGGAGAAGCCGAGGACGAACGCTGCGAACGTCATCAGGGCGACGGAACCATCGGTCGTAGTGGAATACGGGGTATAGAAGGTCCAGCCGGTATCGACTCCGCCGGTCACCATGGCCGTGACGGCGATGAGAGCGCCGACGACGTAGATCCAGAAGCTGGCGAGGTTAAGCCGTGGAAACGCCACGTCCTTCGCACCGAGCATTAAAGGCAGAACAAAGTTGCCAAGGGCGGCCGGGATGGACGGGATGATAAACAGGAACACCATGATGGCGCCGTGCAGGGTGAACACCTTGTTATAGGTTTCGGCGTCCATAATGGTTTTGCCCGGGGCGAATAGCTCCAACCGGACGAGCAGCGCGAATACGCCGCCAAGGAAAAACATGAAAAGGACGGACCACAGGTACATCACACCGATCTTTTTGTGGTCGACCGTAGTGAGCCACGACAGCAGTGACCCGTCGTGGAGGTAGTCGACGTCGTGATGCTCGACGTGGCCGTGCGCTTTGGGTGTTGCAACGGTATCAGCCATGTGTCCTCTCCTACTTCAATTCCTTGATATAGGCAATTACGCCCTTGATTTCGATTTCGCGCAGCAGCCCTTGGAAGGTCGGCATGACTGGTTCAAATCCAGCGACGACTTTGGCTTGTGGATTAAGAATGGATTCCCGGATATAGTTCTCATCCACGACCGCCGTACTGCCGTCGCGGAACTTTTCCGTGCGTCCGAACAAACCCTTAAAGCTGGGGCCCTCCCCCTTGGAACCATCGACGGTATGGCACGACTGGCATCCAGCGCGGACATACACATCGCGGCCGAGGTCGGCAGGCTTCATTTTGTACAGCTCTTCGTCTCCCTTTTCGAGCCACTCCGCATACTTGGCCGGCGTATCCACATAGAGATCACCCAACATGCCCGAATGGTCGCGTCCGCAGTATTCGGCGCAGAAGACCTGGTGCTTGCCGGCGACGGTCGGAGTAAAGTTGAGGTCCACATAGCGACCCGGGACAACGTCCTGCTTGACGCGGAGCGAGGGAATGAAAAAGGAGTGCAGCACGTCTTCGCTGGTCATGATGAGGCGGATCGGCTTGTTCACCGGAACATGCAGCGATTTGATGGAGCGGGTACCGTCGGGATATTCAAACGTCCAGTTCCACTTCTTGCCGGTGACATGAATCTCCAGCGCATCATTCGGTGCAACGCTGGCGGCGGCGTAGTCATTAAAGCCCCAGAAGAAGATCCCGATTACGAGGATGAGGGGGATGATGCTCCAGATCAACTCGAGCGCCAGATTGTGCTGCAGGTTAACCGTCAGCACGCCTTCCTGCTTCCGCTTGTACTTCCAGGCGAAGTGCACCGTTAGATACACGATCAGAATGAAAAAGGCCAATGTCAGCAAAAAGATGAAGAGATACAGGTTGTCGACTTTGGCCGCGTGTTCGCTGGCCTGCATCGGCATCATCCAATCTCGTAAGAAATTCATAGTGCCTTCCTTAAGAAAACTGCTCCCGGTCCCGACGCCACATACGCATCAGAGTGAATCCCAGAATGAAAACTGTCATTGCCCCGCCGGCGCGCATCAGATTTTTTGCTGTCATGACGTAGCTGCGGGCATTGGGGTCGTACTGGAAGCAGTACAGCAGCATCTGCTCCATCTTCGCGCCGCTCATCCGGCCCTGTGCGGCCTCGGTGAGTCCCATCCGCAGATCGAATGGTTTGTACTTGATCCCGTACAGGTACCGGGCGACTTTGCCTTCCGGCGTCAATAAAACCAGAGCCGCCGAATGGGCATATTGGTTTCTAGTCTTGTCCCAGTGGTACTGATAGCCAACCTGTTCCGCTAGTTTTTTAGCGCTGTTCGCGGAATCTGTGAGGAAATGCCACCCGGGCGCAGGACGATCGAAACTCGCCAGATAACTTTGCTTCTTTGCAGCCGCCAATTCGTGCGTTTCCCGCGGATCAAAGCTAATCGTGACAATTTCGTACTCTTTGCCCGGCGTCCAGTCCAATTCGCGCACGCTGGAAGTAACTCCATTCAAAACCATGGAGCAGAGCATGGGGCAGGAGTAGTAAACGAAGTTCAAGATAACCGGGCGGCCCTGATTCAGATAGTTCCGCAGCGCGACCGGACGTCCATTCTCCGCAACAAACTCCAACGAACCATCCACTTGCGTTCCCAAACGCTCCGTCACACCCACGCCTTCGAGTTCACGCGGGGTCTTATTGATCTGCGCCGGCAGGATCGTGCCGGCGGCGGCGAGCAACAAGATGGAGACGGTAAACTTCATGAAAACTCTAGTGAGCAGGCGCGGGCGTGGCGGGGGCAGCCGCCGGAGCAGCCGCATCCTCCGCCTTCTTCACCGCGTAGGGCGCGGTGTGGAATTTGGACTTCCCTTCCTTGGCTTCCGCAATGACCAAGTCCATTGCACGGGAGACGGGCAACCGGACAGTACCAGCGGCTTTATCGACAATTCCATAGCTATTCAACTTTTGGTCCTCCTGCGAACGCAAGTCAAGCAGGTCTTGCGATACAGGGGTAAGCTGCGTCTCTTCGATGATGCGATCGCGGTAGGTATGGAAGTAGAAGGTAACCCCGGCAATCACGACCACAAGGATGATCGAGATGCTGATAATGTTAGCGACAATAGGGCCGACATGGGGATCGGTACGGTCGTAGCCCAGATCGGCAGTGACGTTCTGATTCTTGGCAGGGGCACTAGACATTCTGGAACTCCAATCCTTTCTTAAACCGCGGATCGCCAACCGGAGCGATCACGGTCTTGCGCAGCCGGAGCCAAAATGCCAGTGCGAGTGTACCAACCACCGCAGCGAGCGCGGCCACGTCCACCCAACTCGGAGCTACGCCATTCTTCTGGAAGTTCGGCATCACCATCCAGTAGATGTCCACATAGTGCATCAGGAGGATCCAGACGGTAGCAAACTTGAGCACGTTCAGCGTCCGCTTGCTGTTTCGAGCCAGCAGGACAAGGAAAGTAATGATGAAGTGACCAAAGAGAAGAATTCCGCTAACGGCTTCCCAACTCCCCTCCCTGCGCACCTTGAAGAAAATCGTTTCTTCCGGAAGGTTCGCGTACCAGATCAGCATGTACTGGGAGAAGGCGATGTAGGCCCAGAAAACCGTGAGAGCGAACATCCATTTGCCCAAATCATGGTAGTGTTCCGTGGTCACGGAGTGCGCCATGATGCCGTTTGCCCGGAAACGCAGGAACACAAATGTCAGAAGAGCGAAGAAGCCCCAGGCGCCGCCCGCCAGGCAGTAGACACCGAACATTGTGGAATACCAGTGAGGATTCAGCGACATCACCCAATCCACGCTCGCCAAAGAGGCGGTGAGGAAGAAGACCAACATGCCCGGAGCGCTCCACCGTTCATTGGAAAGCGTGGGCTCGATTTTATTGGTGGAATCCTGCGATTTGGAGTTCGAGTACAGACGCCAAGCCCAGAAGGTCCAGATGGCAAAGAACGCGACCGCACGAATGTAAAAGGCCTTGGTATTCAAGTAGTTGGCATAAACGCCTACCTTGAGCTTCAGGATCTCCTTGGCCACAAACTCCGGGTGCGACCATTCGTAAAGATTGTGCACACCGAGCGCTAGAGGAATGAAGAGCAGAGCCAGCACAGGGAATGACATCATGATGTTTTCCATGATGCGGCGCACTGGAACACTCCAGGCCGAACCCGTCAAATGCTGAATCATGACGAACAAAGCAGCGCCGACGGTGATCGAAAAGCCAAAGAAGAAGGCCACGAGATAGGACTGAAAGAATTGGTCCGGGTTCGAAGCATAGCCCGCTAACGCCGCGCCCCAACCGAGGAGGAAGAGCGCGCCGATCAGGTTGCGAACGCGATCCCAAATAGCATCCGGGATGATGTAGCTGTCCTTCGGCGCGTTGTGGTTATGAGAATGGCTCATTTTGTTTATTGCACCCCCGCCCGCAAGTTTTCCGGCACATCTTCCAACTTGCCGCCGCCCGCCCGCTGGAGCACCCGGAGGTAGGCGACAACAGCCCAACGGTCATAGTCTGAAATCTGATTGCGATAGCCCATCATGGTACGGCGGCCATCGCTGGCAATGGAGTACAGCTCGCCGTCGTTTTTGTCGACTGTTTCCTGTTTATGTAAGTTGGCAGGTTGGAAAGCGGCGCCTGCCCGCTTACCGACAATGCCGCCACCCGAAGCCGTCCGGTCATGGCAAGGCGCACAGTAGATGTTGAATTTCTTTTGGCCGTGGAGCAGATTTTTTTGATTCAGTTCCAAGGGGTTCTTACCGACGTACTGTCCACCCGCTAGACCGAAGTGATAGCCTTCGTCTTCATAGAAATTTTCCCGTGAGACGGTGCCAACGACAGGCCTGCGGCTAGCCGAATGATCTGAAAACAAGGGACTTTCTTGCTGCGGCTTGTACTTCTCCTGGATTTTCATATCCGGGATGATCCACAGGGGCGGCGTGTCTTTGCCGGCGCCCGGCCCGCATCCGGCTAAGCCGGCCGCGGCCGCAACGATGAGTAAAGTGGGTACCAGTCGCATTCGTTACGCCTCGATCAACTCCAGTTTGTCAGCGCCCTGCGCCGTCAGAAAATCGCGAGTGGCCGTGGCATCAAATTCGCGGTCGCTTGCCTCTATGACAAGGACGAAGCGGTCATCGGTGATGCCTTTGTGGCCAGAGTAATTGAATATCGGGTGGTAGAGGTTCGGGAGGCCGTTCAACCCAATCATTCCGAATACAGCCACGAAAGCCGACAATAGGACTGTCAGTTCGAAGATGATCGGGATGGAGGGCTCTAACGCGAAGTAGGGCTTGCCCGCAATCACCAGCGGATAGTCCACCGCGCCCGTCCACCACTGGAGGAGTACCGCAATAGTCAGACCCGTCGCAGATCCACCGAGGACCAGATAACCGAGAATCGACGGTTTCGCGCCCATCGCATCGTCAATGCCATGGATCGGAAACGGAGTATAGGCCTCCATCTTCGTATAGCCCGCTTTCCGGGCCGCCTTGACGGCGTCCATCAATTTGTCCGGCGAGTCAAAATCCGCCACGAGTCCATGAATGGAAGGTTTGTCAGCCATTAGTGCGCTACTCCCACAGGTTGTTTACCTTCGGAGGCCGCGACGGCCTCGTCCAGGAAATGTTCTTCGTGATGCGTCTGGGCCATCATGCCTTTGACTTCACTGATGGCGATAATCGGCAGGAACCGGGTAAAGAATACGAACAAGGTGATGAACAGGCCAAAGGTTCCGAAGAACGTCAGGATGTCGACGAATGATGGGCGGAAATAGCCCCAGGACGCCGGCAGATAATCGCGGTGCAGACTGGTAGCGATGATCACGAAGCGTTCAAACCACATACCAATATTGACGACGATGGAAATAACGAACATGAAGGGCAGGCTGGTACGCAACTTCTTGAACCAGAAGAACTGCGGCGAGATCACGTTGCAGGAAATCATGGACCAGTAGGCCCACGCATACGGCCCGGTAGCCCGGCTGACGAAGAAGACGTAGCTTTCGTAAGGATTGCCGCTATACCATGCCGTGAAAAATTCCGTCGCATATGCGTAGCCAACGATGGTACCGGTCGCCAGGATGACCTTGTTCATATTTTCCAAGTGGGTCATCGTAACGAGGTGCTCCACCTTATAGATCCATCGAGCGATGACCATAAGGGTGACGACCATCGCAAAACCGGAGAAGATGGCGCCGGCAACGAAGTAGGGCGGGAAGATTGTAGTGTGCCAACCTGGCAGAATGGAGACAGCGAAGTCGAACGAGACGATGGTGTGCACGGAGAGTACGAGCGGCGTGGACAGGCCAGCGAGGATCATGTACGACTTTTCGTAGTTCTTCCAGTGCGTCGCCGATCCGCGCCAACCGAGGCTGGCGATCCCGTAGGCGATCTGCTTACCTTTCGTCTTCGCCCGGTCGCGGAAGGTGGCCAGATCGGGAATAAGCCCGACATACCAAAACAGTGCAGAAACCGTGGCATAGGTCGATACGGCGAACACGTCCCACAACAAGGGGCTGCGGAAGTTCTGCCACATGTTCAGGAATTCGTTCGGAATCGGGAACAGCCAGTAGGCGCGCCAGGGGCGGCCCACATGGACGGCGGGGTAGATGCCCGCACAGGCCACGGCGAACAAAGTCATGGCTTCAGCGAAGCGATTGATGGAGGTGCGCCATTTCTGCCGGAAGAGAAACAGAATTGCCGAAATCAGCGTTCCGGCGTGGCCGATACCGATCCAAAACACGAAGTTGGTGATGTCCCAGCCCCAGCCTACGGGACTATTGTTTCCCCAAACGCCGACGCCTGTGGCCACGAGATAGGCAAGCATCAGGCCGAGTATGCCGGTGATGCTGGTGGAAATTGCGAGAGCAATATACCAGTTGCGATGCGTTTTGACTTCCGCAATGATGCTGACGGCTTCGGTGACATCGTGATACGTCGGATGCCCGGTAGTCAGCGACGGAGTCAGCCGCTCCTTCATTTCCTGTGCGTGGGTGAGTTCCGCCATTACGCCAGCTCCGGATTGGGATTGCGCAACTTCGCCAAATAGGTAGTGCGCGGTTTCACGTTGAGCTCGTGCAGCAGCGCATAGTTCCGGTGGTCCTTTTTGAGCTGCGACACTTTCGATTCGGGATCGTTGATATTGCCGAAGACAATTGCGTCCGCCGCGCAGGTTTGCTGGCAGGCCGTCATAAATTCTCCGACTTTGTACGGCCCTGCGGCACCCGAAGCCCGACCTTCGGCTTTCGCCTTGATCTTCGCTTCCTGGATACGTTGCACGCAGTAGTTGCACTTTTCCATCACGCCGCGCATGCGGACCGTGACGTCAGGATTCTGGACCATTTTGGTCAGTTCGTCCATATCCTTGTGGAAATTCAAATAGTTAAACCGGCGCACCTTATACGGACAGTTGTTCGCACAGTAGCGAGTACCCACGCAGCGGTTGTACGCCATGTCATTCAAGCCTTCAGGGCTGTGCACGGTTGCGGCGACAGGACAAACCGATTCGCAGGGCGCATTTTCGCACTGTTGACACGCCATGGGTTGATAGACAGCCTGCGGGTCTTCTTCGTCGCCGGTGAAGTACCGGTCTAGACGAATCCAGTGCATTTCACGGCCTTTGCCGACCTGCTCTTTGCCGACAACCGGAATATTGTTCTCGCTTTGGCAGGCGATGAGGCAAGAATTGCAGCCGGTGCACGCATTGAGGTCGATCGCCATCCCCCACTGGTTGCCCTTGGAGTAGTCGTGCTCCTGAAAGAGGGAAAAGAGTTCGACATGTTCCTCTTCTTCCTTGGCAAAATGCGGCTCTTTCTCGTACTTGGCGAGTGGAGCCTCCTGCACAATCGGACGGCCTTCCTGGCTGTGGTGTTCCTGCGTGGACACCATGTAATACGTCCCAGGAGCTTTCGTGATATTTGCCGACGCAAAACCCAAGCCCGTGGAAGGGCGAACGGCGAAGGCGTTGTACCCAATTCCGCGTCCCACACGGCCGATTTCTTTACGGCCGTAGCCGCACATCAGCGTTACTGTATTGTCCGCGTGCCCTGGCAGCACGTAGACTGGGGCTTCCACCTTCTGCCCACCGATTTCCACGATAATTTTTTGGGCGTACATGCCCACATCGTCGGGAATAATCTCGACTTGCAATTCTTTCGCTGTTTTGGGGCTCATCACAGCGGCGTTGTCCCAAACCAGTTTGGACATCGGGTCCGGCGCTTCCTGCAACCAGGCGTTGTTGGCGAAGCGGCCATCCCAAAGATTGTGGCTCGGGAAAAACTGAACTTCGATCCGCCCGCCTGTTTTGGGCGCATTATTGACGGCGGCTTCTACCTTTGTTTTATCCGCAGCGCCTTTCACGGAAGCGCCCGCAGTACCAGCCAACAAACCGTCGTGCAACGCCTTCCGCCAGCCGGCTTCATCGAGCTTGGACTGAGCTTTTACGAGTTCGAACCCTTTCGGCCACTTCCCCGCTAGCAGAAAGCCGACAATTTCGATCGCCGATTTCGTGGCAAACAGCGGCTCAATGAGCGGCTGCACGATAGAGATGGATCCATCATTGCTTGCCACATCGCCCCAGGCTTCCAAGTAGTGGCTCTCCGGCAAATGCCATTTGGCAATCACACCGGTTTCGTTAACTTCCGGGCCCAAGTGAATGGAGAGCGGCGCCTTTTTGACCGCGTCGCCAAACGCGAGGTCCACCGGGGCGTCATAGACGGGGTTACCGCCGAGGATGACCAGCGCCTTCACTCCACCACTATTCAATTCACCCGCAAGCTCCTTGAGGGCGGCGACCGGGCGGCGAACATCTTTGGTGTAAGTTACCGTCTCACCGGCGTTTCCGAGCGTCTGATTAATAAGAGCAACGACGGCGTGGACGACGGCGGGTTGGCGGGAGCCGGCCAGAACAATGGATTTTCCTCTATTAGCCTGGAGGTCTTTAGCCAGCGCCTTGATCCATCTATCCTGCTGTCCGAGAATTTGCAGACCGGTGATTGCCCCTAAGGCCCGAGCCAAGTCGAATACGAAGTTCTGGACATCGCTTGGTTTCAGGCGGAGACGATTGTCAGCCATTACGCCGGTGAGCGTGAAATTGCTTTCAATCGCATAGAGCCGGTTCATTCCGGGTGTGGCCTCCCCAGCAGCAGGGGGGGCGGCGGCATGTTCGGTGGCTGCGGGCGCGCCGTGATGGGCTTCGGCGGCAGGTGCAGCATGGTGTGCGTCGGCCGCAGCCCCATGGTGCGAGGCGGGTGCGGCGACGGGAGCCGGCTTACGTCGCGCGGAGAAATCCTTCACCCACCCAAGCGACCGGTTTTCGAGTTCCAGGAAGTCGAAGTCCAACGCAACGACTACGTTCGCTTTTTTGAAGTCGAATTGCGGACGGAGCGCATCACCGAACGCGATTTGGGATCCCTCGATGAGAGTATCATCCGTGAACGCTTCGTACTCCACCCATTTCGCCTTCGGCATCTTTGAGGCCAACTGGCCCCGAAGTCCAGCCAATGTGGGCGAGTTGACGAGCGTGCTCAAAACCCGGACCCCTTCGCCATCGGCGGGCAGGGTGGCAGCCACCTTGCTAAAGGAATCCCAGGTAGAAGGCTTGCCATCCGCCAGAACTTCCTTGGAACGATCCGGGTCGTACAGATTCAGGACCGATGCTTGCGCTAGCGTTCCGGCTGCGCCGCGGCTCTCCGGATGGTTCGTATTCCCCTCAATTTTGATAGGGCGGCCGTCGAACGATTCCACGACAAGTCCCTGCGCGCCGCCATTGAAAGGCATTGCGGTGGCGAAATGGAGCGAATTGCCCATCACCACACCTTCGACGGATTTGGCATACGGCAGAATTTTCTCTACCGGCCGGCGACAGGCAGTGAGTCCTGCCAACCCCATGGAAGCCGCCATCACCTGTAAAAACTTGCGCCGCGACTTTCCGTCCATGACATCGGCCGCGCCTTCCGGGAATTCCTGCGCTACCCAGTTTTGGAATTTGGGCGAGTTCGACAATTCGTCCAGGCTACGCCAGAACTTCTTCCCGGTTTGGTTTCCTATACCTTGTATTTGAATCATCGGTGGCACCCTGAGCAGTTCGTGGGAGGGTTAATTTTCTTCGTCGCCATGATCTGCTTCCCGATCTCTGCCGGGTCACTTTCCGGCTTCCAGTCCAACTTCGTCACCAGTTCCGCCGGCCGCAGATTTGGCGCGGCGTTGCGATGGCAATCCAAACACCACGCCATCGTAAGAGGTTGTACTTGTTTGACTTCCACCATTTGATCCACGCGGCCGTGACACGAAACACAGCTTACGCCAGAGTTCACGTGCGCACTGTGATTGAAGTAGACATAGTCCGGCAGACGGTGAATTTTCACCCAGGGAATCGGCTGATCCAGTTCAAAGCTCTTGCGAACCGGCTCCAGGACAACGCTCTGCCCTTTAACCTTCGAGTGGCAGTTCATGCAGGTCTGCGTCGACGGAATCGCCGCGTAGGAGCTTTTGTCTACCGTGGTGTGGCAATACAAACAATCCAAGCCAAGGTTGCCGGCGTGCAGCTTATGGCTGTACGGGATCGGTTGCGTGGGCTGGTAGCCTGGCTCTATCCGTTTCGGGTGATGAAGAAAGAGCATCCCCCCGGCCGTCGCCGCTGCCCCGAGACCCGCGACCAATAACGCGCCGCGGATGATCAGGTCAATCTTCTTCGGAAATATCTGTCCCATTGCCTAGACTACGGCTCCTCTCCAGCTACAAGGCCCGTAGGTCTCTCGTAGCAGGGCTGTTTGGCAAATCATGATAGCTTGGATTTGGAAGTGGACGTGGTGCAACCCGCTCTCCCACTGCAGGTTTTCCTATTAGTTCTACCACAGGTGCAGAAATTCCGCAAATGAGAGAAAATTTCTTGTTTAACAAGAATCCACGTTGTCTCTTATGAAGTTTCGTGTGCCCGAAGCCCGCCATCCCGGCTACCTCGGAAAACGGTTCGGCGACCTCAAGGTCCGCCTGAAGCTGATCGTCCTGCACAACCTTTTTTTTCTCGTGTTAACCAGCTCCGTGTATTTTACAGTCTTCCCGCTGTTGGAGCAAAGGGTATCGGGCGCTCGTTCTCGTGAGATTAGCCTAATCACACAGGTTTTTCTTGCAGACGCCCCACTTCCGCAACTTTCCGGCCTCGCAGTCTATTCGTACGAAGAGGGCTCCGCCGACGCGTTGGGGCTATCGGACAGCCTTACCACATGGCTCGACGCCCATCCTGGCCGCATCTATGGGGATGCCCGCCGTGACGAATACCTGTATCGAAAAAACCCGAGTTCGGGCGCCTATCGGAAGATCCGGCTCCCGATTGAGTATTATCGCCAGGCATTGCTCCTGGTGCAGACAGCTCTTTTTGGGGTTCTGGGGGTGATCTACATTCTGGCGGTGCTCCTTCTGGAACTGGTTATCATGCCGCTCTATGTCTATCGACCACTTCACGCAATGCTGAATGCAGATTATTCCGTAATGACTGGGGACCGTGCCAAGGAGATCATTCCCGCCAGCTATATTCCGCGTGACGAAATTGGCCAGATCATGCTCTCCAGAAACAGCACGGTGGAGCAGCTCCGGGCACGCGAAGAAGAATTGGAATCGGCACTGAACCGATTGGAGAACGCGAAAAGAAGCCTGGCTGCGCAGGACCGGCTGGCCAGTCTAGGGATGTTGAGCGCCGGGGTTGCGCATGAGCTGAATACTCCCCTGGCCGTACTGCAAGGCTCCATCGAAAAACTGATAGAGACAGTCGACAATTCCTCCGCGCAACAACGTCTGTTGCGTATGCAGCGAGTAGCGACTCGCCTTCGTTCGATCAGTGAAGGACTTCTGGACTTCGCCAGGGTGGGAAAACCACGGCTGGAAAATGTGCCGGTACATCCGCTAATCGACGAAGCGTGGAGCCTTTTGGCGTTGGACGAAAAGTCCGGAACGGCCGCGTTTGAAAATGCAGTACCCGCGGATTGCTGTGTTATGGGCAACCCCGACCGGCTCATCCAGGTCTACGTCAACCTGCTACGCAATGCACTCCAGGCAATTCCGGCTTCGGCAGGAAAAATCCGAGTGAGCGCAACTCCATACGCAGCGACGCTGGGGCGGTGGTGGTCGATTGCGGTAGAGGACAATGGTCCTGGAATTCCGGAAGATGTCCTGCCCGAAATTTTCGAAGCATTCATCACAACTCGGCTCGATTCTCGGGGAACAGGGTTGGGATTAACCGTTTCCGAGGGGATCATTCATCAGCATGGCGGTACCATTAATGCCGCGAACAACCCCGGCGGAGGAGCCCGCATTGAGATTCGACTTCCGGAAGCGCCGCCGAACGCCGTGTGACATATCCTGTACCCATGGCGGCTGACTCCCCCAAAACCGATGCCCTCATCGACATCGCAATCCTCGATGACGACCTCGATTTCCGCAACTATATGGAAGATGTGCTGAAGGATGAGGGTTCCTACACGGTCCGCACGTTTGCCCACCCAGACGATTTGTACGCGGCCAGCGAACAGCAGGCGCCCGACATTGTGCTCCTCGATATGAAAATGGGTGAATTTAAGGGAGACGCCGTATTGGAACAGTTGCAGACACGGTGGCCGGGGCTCTGCGTGATCGTTGTCACGGGCTACCCTTCCTACGAAGATATGCGCGCTACGTTCAAGATGAACGTCTTCGACTACATCACGAAGCCATTTTCGCTGGCCCAACTCCGGCAGGTATTGAAGCACGCCGTAGAGACGCGGGATTTGGGAAAAACGCCCCAGGATCGCTTACGGGAGCGGCTCGGGCATCGAATTAAGGTGCTCCGGGTTGAGCACGGATGGTCCCTGAAAGATTTGGGGGGCATGACGAAACTGAGCGTGTCGCAAATCAGCGCAATCGAACGAGGAGCGCATTTGCCGTCCATGGAATCGCTGCTGGCGCTCTCCAAGGCGTTCGACAAGCGGCCCAGCGAAATACTGCAGTCGATCGATTTCTAACCTTAGACCCGAAAATCGAGATTAAATACGCTGTAAACTGGTAGACAAACTCAATTGTCGGCAAGATTTCTGGAAGGGATCTTGCCGCAAAAGCTTCAAAAAGAGGGTATATCATGATTCAGCGAACCGCACTTGTGCTGTTTGCGTTAGTCGGCGCCGCCTCCGCATTCGCACAGGTGTCTGGCCGCCTTTCGGGGAGCGTTGTCGATCCAGCCGGCGCCCCTATTCCCAATGCGTCCGTGCAACTCATCCTGCCGGGAGGTTCCACGCCTGTGGCTGCTTCCACGACGAACGGGGAAGGATTTTTCCTGTTTCCAGCGGTCCGGCCTGAATCGTATGACGTCATCGTAGAGGCGAGCGGTTTCCGGAAAAACTCACTACGCGCGGTGAAAATTACGGCTTCTCAAGAGATGCCGGTCGGGGCGATCAAACTCGAGATCGGAACCGTGACAGAGGTGGTAGAAGTCTCAGCAGCCACCCAGGTCGTGCAAACGAACAATGCAGAGATCTCGTCGACCATTACCCGAGAACAACTGCGAGGATTGCCGACTGTCGACCGCAACCCGATGGCGCTCCTTCTGACACAGACGGGGATTACCAAGAATCCGCGGGGAACTTTCACCATAAACGGAATGAGGCCATCGTTTATCAATGTGACGTTAGATGGCATCAATATTCAGGACAACTTTATCCGGGCCAACGGGCTCGAATTTCAGCCCAATATGCTGCTGTTGGATCAGATTGCCGAAATGAATATTGGGACCTCCAATAACAATGTCGCACTGGGCGGCGGCGCGGGCCAGATTAATCTGGTTACCCCATCCGGGACGAACAACTATCATGGAGCGCTCTTCTGGAGTAATCGGAATAACGCAGTGGCCGCTAGCGCCTGGCTCAACAACCGGGACAACGTCGCGAAGCCTTTTCTCAATCAAAATCAGTTTGGCGGCGGTCTTGGCGGCGCCATCATCAAAGACAAACTCTTCTTTTATGGCAACTACGAGGGCTTTCGCCTTGCGCAGCAGACGCTGCGGAATACGACAATACTCACCGACGACGCGAGAAACGGAGTTTTCACCTACCTGGTGGGCGGCCAACCACGTAAAGTCAATGTGCTGCAGCTCAAGGGCGTACCCATTGACTCGGCCGCCAAAGCGCTTCTCGATCAGGTTCCTAGCGCTTCCAATATCAATAACTTCCGGCTAGGCGATTCCAGCGACGCGATACTCCGCAACACGGCGGGATACTCCTTTAACTCTCGCAGCAATCGCGTTCGAGATAACGTCACCGGCAAGATTGATTTTTACCTGAACACAAAGAATAATTTTTCGGGCAGCTATATATGGAACCGCGATGTCACGGACCGCAACGACTCGACGATTGCAACGGACTACTCGGCGATACCCAAAGTGACCAACGACAGCGCGCCGCGGTTGCTTTCTCTGACATGGCGCTGGACTCCGACAGCGCATACGACCAATGAGCTTCGGGGCGGATTTAATTTAACAACGGCGCCGTTCTTAACGACAGAAAACTTCCCCAAATTTCTTGTAAACCAGACCGATCTGCTTTACAGCAATCCGGTCAACCTGTTCCGCGCACAAGGCCGCGAGACAAACACGTACAATCTGCAGGACAACGCCACTACAGTCAAGGGCCGGCACACATTGCAGTATGGCTTTCAATATCAACATTTGATGACGGCCCCATATAATGACAATGGAATCACGCCAACCTATCAATTGGGAATATCTGTAAATAGCACCTTAGGATTGAATTCAAATGACTTGCCGGGCATTAGCGCGACCGATTTGCAGAATGCGAATAAACTCTTGGCGAATTTGGGCGGCCTGATCACCAGCTACACCCAGACGTTCAACGTGACGAGCCGGGATTCGGGATTCGTGAACGGGGCGACCAACCTACGTCGTTTTGTACAGTCGAATTGGGGATTCTACGGCCAGGACACGTGGAAGGTGAATAATAGGCTATCGTTGGTCCTCGGCCTGCGCTATGACTACTACAGCCGCGTGGACGAAAAGGATGCGCTATTCCTCCTGCCCCAGGGCCTCAATTCCAGCAATGCTCGCCAACTTTTACTTGGCAATCCGCTCTACGATTTTGCCGGCGGAGCGGTCGGCCGTCCCTGGTACAACGCCGACAAGAATAATTTCGCTCCCAATATCGGATTCGCATTCGACCCGCGAGGCGGGGGCAAAACGGTAATCCGGGGAGGATATTCAATCAACTTCGTCAACGACGAGAATATCGCGTCTATCCGAAATAGTGTGATTACGAATACTGGCTTGAGCTCGACGGCGACTGCCAGTGGATTGACTAGTGTCTTGTCGAATCCCACGCCTGTACCTACACCGAGCTTCAAAGTCCCGCGTACTCCCTCGGATAACTATGCCATAGACGTCCAGAACGCCCAGGGCGTGGTGAACCCGAATCTACGCACGCCGTACGTGCAGCAGTATTCATTGGGCATTCAACAAAACATCAAAGAGACCATCGTCGAGATTCGTTATGTCGGCAATCACGCTGTCAAACAATACCGCGCTTTTGACCTTAACCAGGTCAATATCAATGTTCCCGGTTATATGGACAGCTTCAAAAACGCATACAACAACGGTCTCCTCGCACAGGCCGCCGGCAGGGGATTTGATCCGGCCTACAATGCGACTGTGGCCGGAAGCAAACCTGTACCGTTTTTCGATGCTTTACCCAACGGCGGTTTACTCACAAATGCGACAATCCGCGGCCTCATCCAGACACAACAAGCGGGTGAATTGGCAAACACCTATCAGGTCAACAAATTGAATGGGAATGTCAACTTCTACGCCAACCCCTACGGATTGGGCATGAATCTTTTCGACAATTACAGCCACGCTTCCTACAATTCCCTCCAGTTCGATGCAAGACGAAAGATGCGGAATGGCGTCCAAGTGCAGGCAAATTATACCTACGGAAAGGTGATGTCGGACACCTCCGGCGACACCCAATCCCGATTTGACCCGTTCTTGGATATAAACAACGGAGCCATCGAGCGTGCGCGTGCGATTTTTGACCTCACTCATGTCATCCGCGCGAACGGCGTTTACGAACTGCCTTTCGGCAAGGGGCACCTTCTGAATCCCGGTAATCCAGTCATCAGCCGAATCGTTTCCGGGTGGAACTTGGGAGGAATGATGACATGGCAATCGGGCGCTCCCTTTTCGATCGTTTCCGGTCGCGGTACATTTAATCGGTCCGCTCGATCCACCGTCACCAACACGGCGACCTCCCTGTTGTCGAAATCGGAACTGGACCAGGTGATTGGATACCGGATGTCGGGCAGCGGCCCCTATATTATCGCGGCCTCTAACATCGGTCCTGACGGGCGCGGAGTAGGCGCTGACGGCGCCGCACCGTTCACGGGGCAGGCATTCTATCAGCCCGGCGCCGGTGAGATTGGAGCCTTGCAGCGCCGCTATTTTTCCGGCCCTTGGAACTTTGGCCTGGATTTTTCGGCTCAAAAGATCACACAGATCCGGGAAAAGCACATCCTCGAGTTCCGCATGGATTCGACCAACATTCTTAACCATCCGACGTTTGGAATGGCGCAAACCGGAACCAACGGCGATATCAACCTAACGTCCACTACGTTTGGGCGGTTAGCCGAATATGGAATCGCTACGCGCCGTGTCGTCCAGTTCACGATGTCGTACCGGTTTTAATCACAGTTAATGACCGAATAAGGGCCCAGGCTCCTAGAGAGCCTGGGCCCTTGCCTTTTGGTGGTGCAATCCAACCACCCTGATGGGTTACCACCAGCACACCTGCCTGTTTTTTCCATTCGTTTCAGTGACTTAGACATTGGACATCGAATTGCACAATAGGGGGTAGGAGTACCCTCCATGAGACCCCCATACGCAACCTTCCTAGCCGCGGCGGCACTAGCGGCCTCCAGTTGGGCGCAGCCGCCCGCCGCAGAACCGGATTCTCCGCTCCCGCCCGCAACTTCGGGCGAGGAGCAGCCGTTGGATTCTGCTGCTCCTGCGCGGGCCGGCGGATGGCGGCGGGTTGCCGACACCCCGCCCCCGCCGGTGGACCGGACCGTTCCCGGCCAGATTGTCATCCCCGCGGGAGCCTGGATCAAAATTCGTGTAGATCAACCGATCTCCAGCGACCGGAATCGGCCGGGTGATGGTTTCGCTGGCACGCTGGCGCAACCCATCGTTGCCGACGGATTCGTTATCGCCCATCGCGGGCAGACCATTGAAGGACGTGTAACCGAAGCCTTGAAAGCTGGCCGGGCGAAGGGAACGTCGAGGCTCGGGTTGGAGTTGACCGAAATTGGCTTAGTGGACGGCCAACAGATGCCGGTCCGGACACAACTGGTGGAATATAACGGCGGAACATCCAAAGGCCGCGATGCCGCTGCGATAGGTGCAACCACGGGAGCGGGCGCTGCGATCGGGGCTGCGGCTGGCGGTGGTTTTGGAGCTGGAATGGGCGCCATCGCGGGAGCCGTGGCATCCAGCATCGGGGTTCTTGCCACGCGCGGGCGAGCCACAGAAATCTATCCGGAAACCGTCGTCACATTTCGCACATTAGCGCCAATCACCGTCACCACGGAACGGTCTGCACAAGCATTCCAGCCCGTCCGGCAAACAGACTATGAGCGGCAGACTCTGGACCGCCGGCCCGCGCCACAACCCAGTCCATCACTTTATTATGGACTCTATAATCCGTACTTCTACGGGCCGGGGTATTGGGGGCCAAGCTTCTACAACTATTGGGGCCCGCGTTACTACTATGGTGGACCGCGCGTCTTCATCGGGGGACGCGGAGGTTTCCGCGGCCGCCGCTAAACTATAAGGTGGCATGGAGCAACCTGTCCGCCACCGGCGCATTCCCACTCATAACCAAACTGGATGGGCCTCGAATCAACTCAATGAACTCAGTGAGTTGTTCGTGGCCCATTGCCGTTCCGCCAACCGTCCTGTACTCGACATAGGTGCCGCGTTCGGCATCGCCTCTTTGGCCGCGCTCTCCGTGGGCGCCACCGTAGTCGCCAATGATCTGGAACCTTCGCACCTCGCGGAAATTGCGAGGGCAGTACCCGCCAATCATTCGACCCGGCTTCTACTTGTTCCGGGCCGATTTCCGCGGCACCTTCGCTTCGCGGAAAGCAGCCTCTATGCCATTCACGCCTCTAACGTCTTTCACTTTCTGACAGGGCCCCAATTGGAACAAGGGTTCGCGTCCATCGCTCACTGGCTGGCTCCTGGCGGAAAATTGTTTGTGCAAGCATCGACTCCGTTCCAACAACCGTTTCAGGAATTTGCGCCGGTATTCCTCCAACTACGGAAATCCGGACACCCCTTTCCGGGTTGGATTGCCGACACATCGACGGTATCCACGCACCGGCGCCTCAACCAGATTCCAAAGAGTATTCATTTGCTGGACGACAAGTCGCTCCGGCGTTTCGCCGAAGCGGCCCAACTGGAGGTGGAGGACGCGTGGCTCTATCGAAGGCGCGACCTGCCTGCCAGCCTCTTTCTCGACGGGCGCGAATCGGCAGCCCTAATTGCTCGCAAGCCCGGCTAGAATCCTCTTGACCAAATAAACTAAACCGTTTAGTATCGCACTTATGATTCGCGTTCACGATCTCGTCAAAACCTTCGGCGATTTCCGCGCTGTCGACCAAATCTCATTTTCCGTGGAGCCCGGCGAGATATTCGCATTTCTAGGTCCGAATGGAGCGGGGAAAACTACCACCATTAAAATTCTGACCACGCTGATGCAGCCTACCAGCGGTTCTCTCACACTCGATGGATTGAATCCCGCAACGCATCAACATGAGGTCCGGCACCGGTTTGGAATTGTCTTCCAGGACCCAAGTCTGGATGGCGAGCTCACTGCTTACGAAAACATGGACATCCACGGCGTCCTCTACGGCGTACCGAGCCGCGTCCGCTCAGAACGGATTGAACGGCTGTTAAAGCTTTTCGAACTCTGGGATCGACGGGACGCCTTTGCCAAAACCTTCTCTGGCGGAATGAAACGCCGGCTTGAAATCGCACGGGGATTTCTCCACACTCCGAAGATTCTATTCCTGGATGAACCCACGCTGGGCCTTGATCCACAGAGCCGCAATCAGCTTTGGTCTCACGTCAAGAATGTCAATGAAACCGACGGTGTGACCGTGTTCCTCACTACGCACTATATGGACGAAGCGGAAAAAGTGGCCCACCGCATCGCCATCATCGACCATGGAAAGATTGTCGCGCAAGGCACTCCCGCTGAACTCAAGGAACAGACGAAAACCGAGTCGTTGGAAGATGCATTTCTTGCTTTAACCGGCAACACGATTCGAGACGAAACCGCGAATGCTGGAGCCGATCAGATGCGCCAGTTCACGCAGATGTGGAGAAGGTAACCCGACTATGAGCGCTATCTATGCCATGTGGCTCCGTGAGGTAAAGCGCTATCTGCGCTCTCGCGTACAAATTGTCGCCTCCCTCGCACAACCGATGATGTACCTACTGATTCTTGGCTTCGGGCTCAGTTCGGTTTTTCAGCAGGCTGGCAAAGGCAACTATATTCAGTTCGTCGCGCCCGGCGTGGTGGGCATGAGCATCCTGTTTTCCTCCATTTTTTCCGGGGTCGGCCTTCTTTTTGACCGGCAATTCGGATTCTTAAAAGAGACGCTCGTTGCACCCGTTCCCCGGCACTACATCATGATCGGCCGCACGCTGGGAAGCGCCACCAACGCCCTGATGCAGGGCACGTTGGTGTTGAGCGTCTGTGTCCTCGCAGGTTTTCGCCCGGTGGACCTGTGGCAAGTCCCTGTGGCGCTCCTTTTCATGATGCTTATTGCAATAGTCTTTGCGGCGCTTGGAACTGCGATGGGATCCGTCTTAAAGGACATGCAGGGCTTTCAGATCATCATGAATTTCGTGGTCATGCCCATTTTTTTCCTGTCCGGCGCGCTCTTTCCCCTCACAAATCTGCCCGGCGCGCTGGCTATTGCCACCAGTCTTGACCCGCTGTCCTACGGCATTGATGGGCTACGAGCCTCCCTCATCGCCGTCTCCCACTTTGGGGTGGCCAAGGATGCGGGTGTTTTGCTAGTCGCCGCCGTCGCATTTGTTAGCCTCGGGACGCACTTGTTTGCGAAAATTGAGATCTAATTGAAGCCCCGCAGCCAACGAGCCCACGACGCCGTACTCGATGCCGCGATCACACTTTTTGCAGATCGCGGCATTGAGGGCACCAGTGTGGATGCTATCGCTGCGCACTCCGGCGTCAGCAAGGCAACGATCTACAAGCACTGGCCGGACAAGAAGGCATTGTGCCTGGAAACCCTAGGCCGCTTGCATGGGCTCCATTTGCCGCGACCCAGCTTTAATTCTGGCGACATCCGGCAGGACCTCATCGATTTCCTTAGCTATCGCCCTCCCGCCGAATACAACGAGCAGCGTGAACGTACGATGCCAAGCGTTATAGCCTATGCGGCGCGCGATCCGGAGTTCGGGCTCGCGTGGCGCAAACATATTATGGGCAAGGCCGTGGAACAGGCGCGGGAAATTATGCAACGTGGGATTACGTGCGGGACCCTGACGCCCGCGATGGATTTAGACCTGGGAGTGTCATTGCTACTCGGGCCGCTGATGTACAACAAGATCTTTCGCGGAGCCAACTGCGAAATCGATGGGCAGTTGACCGGAATCGCTGACGCCTTCCTTCGGGCCTTCGCGAAATATTAGCGACGCCGTGCCCAAGGATCGCTAAACCGGCTATCCCGCAGAAGCTCCTCATCAGTCAGGCTCCGCAGAAATTCGATCAAATCCCCCCGATCACTGGCTGAAAGCGAAAGTGGGCGAAGAATACTGCTCTTGTGGGGATGCGCTGCTCGTCCGCCGCGGACATAGTGTTCGACCACCTCGGCTAAAGTGGCCATGCTTCCATCGTGCATATAAGGAGCGGTCACCGCGATATTCCGGAGAGTGGGGACACGAAACTTGCCCTCATCCGTCGCGCTGCCCGAGTGGCGAGCCAAACCAGTATTCGGATCCAGATAGCTACGGTAGACCCCAGTGTTCACGAACTCCGCATGGGTCGGCGGACCGCCGGCATATCGTACGGGACCACTGAAATTCCAGCCCCCATGACACTGGAAACAGCCCGCCTTCTCACTGGAAAAAAATACTTTTTCCCCGCGCTTTGCGGCTTCTGAAATTGCGTTCGGTTCTCCACCGTAACGGTAGCGGTCATAGGGAGAACGCGTGGAAATAATCGTACGCTCGAACGCCGCAAGCGCCTTCGTGATGAGGTCAACCGAGGGGGTCTCCCCAGGAAACGCGGAGGCGAATAGGGCACGGTAAACCGTATCGCCGGTTATTTCACTCAGAACTCGACCTTCCTGTCCCTGCAGACCCAACTCAACAGGATTCGTTCCAAACATCGGCGTAAGCGCTTGCCGTTCCAGTTCTGTCGCATCCGGATCGGCCCACGTTAACGCGGGCGCATAGGCAATGTTCACGAGGCTCATGCTCGAACGCGGGTGTGCTTGCCCCGTCGTGCCCTTGGCGTGTGCCAAGCCATCGGTAAAGGCCAATTCCTGCTTGTGACAACTCGCACAGGACTCGCCGCCATTCACAGACAGGCGACGGTCATAAAACAAATGGCGCCCCAACTCAACCTTTGCCGGTGACATTGGGTTTGCGGTTGGAACTGGAGGGTCGGGAAATCCCGTCCTTACATTCCAGTCGAACGGCTGTGCTTGCATCGTGGCGGCCAGCACAAGTATTAGCAGCGTATTATTTCCGAAGCAGAACAACTTCAATTTTCTCCAACATACGAACCGATCTGGCTCCACGCTTGTCCTTTGGCGCAATCAGCCGAAACGGCCCAACCGCTCCTGTCAGCGTTTTCCCGTCCGACACGTCGGCAAGAAGAACTTGATTATCGGTGAAGACAGGGTCGATCTCGGCAAGCGAATAGACCGCCTGATACCCATCCTGTGCGGTAGCCACCAGGTAACTGGCCAAGGCCTTACCCCGCAAGTCGCTTCCTCCTGGAGCCCCAGCCGCCTTCAATACGTCGTGAAGCCAAACGCCTTGATAGGTAACAGCAATCCCATCATTCTTGGCTTCCACCGTTGCCCGCGGCATCCTCGCCAACTCCACCTTGGTCAGGCGCAGCGGTTCTTTCCCAGGCACGTTCACCGTCAAATGGGACGGCGCCTGGGCAAAAGCCATTCCAGCAAACAACGGCAAGAGAGCAAGAACAAATCGTCGATTGTTATCCATACACGACTATGTCAGTTTATCACGGCACTCCATGGTACTTTGTGAATAACCCTGTCTTTTTTTATGACACACTCTCGCGTGACATTGTTTGCACTCTTGCTCTTCTGTTTGCCGGCGGCCCAAGCGCAACAGGCCGATCCCGCCATCGAATGGTTAACCCGCATCCAGTCTGTGCAAGCAAGGCTAGCTCGCCTCTCTCCCCCCGCGACAGCGGAGACCGCACTTCTTGCCGAGGATCTTCGCGCTATCCGTCGTGAAATGGACGTCCAATCCTCTTCGCCCTCGACAACGAGCACCAAGGAAACGCTTCTGGAAGAGGCTGCCGCGATGCGGAAGGTGCTTGAAGAGCAGCAGCGGAAAAAGCCAGGCGGCGCCTTTCAACTGGGCCGCATCGAAGTAAATGTAGCGGCGAGCGTGCCGCAATTGGAAACGGCGGTGACGCTCGATGAAGCCGAATACCGCGAACGTAATTTGCGAACGATTCCGGATGCGCTCAATCTGGTGCCTGGGGTATCCGTACAACGCATCGGCGCCCGCAATGAGCGCGGCATCTTCATTCGCGGCTTTGATGTACGCCAAGTACCTCTCTACATTGATGGAATCCCCGTTTACGTTCCCTACGACGGCTATGTAGATATGGATCGATTCCTGACCTACGACGTTGGCGAAATGCAGATATCGAAGGGATTCAGTTCGCCGCTGTATGGCCCCAATGCTTTGGGCGGCGCAGTGAACCTGATCACCAAAGCCCCCACAAAGCCCTTCAACCTCGATCTCGGAACGGGTTACGGTTCCGGAGACCAAGTACATGGATTTGCCAATACGGGAGTAAAGTGGCGAAGCATTTGGGCGCAGGGAGGCTTCGCCTGGCTATCCAGCGATACCATCCCTCTCTCAGGCAATTTCCAACCAGTTCCGCTGCAACCGAATTTTGACCGGGCTAACGCCTACCAGACAGATTATAAGGGCCGCTTGCGCCTCGGCTGGACGCCGAACGCCCGAGACCAATACACCTTCACCTATGCCAATCAAAAAGGGCTGAAGGGCAATCCACCCTATGCGGGGACTGATCCAGCGGTGCGCCCACGTTACTGGCAGTGGCCGTATTGGGACAAGGAAAGTTTCTATTTTGTGGGAAACAAGGGCCTTGGCGAGTTCGCTTATCTGCGCGCGCGTCTGTACTACGACAAGTTCGACAACTTGATTCGCGCCTACGACAATAACTGTTACTGTACCCAGCGTATGGGCTCTTCATTCACCAGTCCGTACGACGACGATATCTATGGAAGCTCCGTGGAATGGGGCGCACGAGCGGGTAGCCGGCAAACGATCAAGTCGTCCTTCTATTTCAAAGACGATACGCACCGCGAGGGAAACATCGGAGAGCCCATGCGCAGTTTCCGGGATCAGTCGCTCTCATTCGGACTGGAAGATACGATCCGAATCAGCCGCAAATCTTCGGTCATTCTAGGCTTTAGCGCGGATAGGCTCCAGGTCTTAAACGCGGAGAACCTTGTCAGCGGCTCTATCCAGCCCTTTCCCAAGACGGATGTATGGGCCTACAACCCCCAGGCAGGTTGGTTCCACGCGCTCGGCGAGTCAACCAAGATTCACGCGACATTTGCCCGTAAAACCCGGCTGCCAACAATCAAAGACCGGTACTCGTACCGCATGGGCCAGGCGATTCCCAATCCGGATCTGAGGGAGGAGCGCACTAACAACTAGGAACTTGGCATCTCCCGGTTGCTCGGCCGCCATTCGTTCGCGGAGGCTAATTTCTTCCGTAACGACGTATCCAATTCCACGCAGCGCTTTTTCGTACAGCCGAATGTTTTCCAACTGCGCAATTTGGGCGAAGCGCGCTATCTGGGTGCAGAATTCGCGTTGCGCACCAGTATAACTTCCAGTCTGCATTTTCAGGCCAACTATACCTATCTCAGCCGGCGCAATCAGACCAACCCTTCGATCATCATGCTGGATACGCCTCGACACAAAATGTATTCATCGGCAACCTACAACATCGGCCCACGCGTCACGCTGCTCGCCGACTTCCGCTATGAAGGAGGCCGGTACTATCAGAATGACGGCGGCCGCTATGGGCGGGCCAGCAACTATGCCGTCACCGGCATTGGCGGAAGCGCACGCATTTACAGGCAGGCGGTACTGCAGGCAGGGATGAACAATGCCTTTGATCGGAACTATCTACTGATGGACGGTTATCCGGAAGCGGGCAGGACTTTTTACCTCAACCTTCGCTACCGGTTCTGACCAAGCCTCGGAATATAGTAGAGCAAAACGCTTCCGCCGATCCGCTCCACGGGAGTGTATTGGTCTAGCCATGTCCACGGCCGTAGCCGCGATCCTGGCGGCCGAACGGCCGCGGACATTTTCAATTCGGTCGCACTGACGGCCACCCACCCATACGTCGTTTCCCACGGCGATGCCTGCCGCCATTCCAATCCGTGACGGGAAGGATCAACGGAGCTGAATACGCCGAGAGCAACAGGCTCCCGGACACCGCGCTCCCGGAGAACCCGGCCGATACGTTCCACGTTCTGCCCCCAATCCAGATCGGAATCGACACGAATCTCTTCCGGCTCGCCCAGCGCTAACTCGTTGAAGTACGCAAAGTAGTCGGGGTGAGCCAGCCCAGTCGCGATGAACTGCCACCCAAGCAATACGCCCCCCACGTACCGCAGCACACTCCGATTCCGCAGGCACTCCCAGAGCACGAGTCCCGCGCCAATGGCCAACAGCGGATAGATCGGCAAGAGGTGTCTTATGCCCAGGTTGATCCGGCTAGGCATTACAACAAGCAACAAAAGCAACCCGCAGGCAGAGGGCAACCACGCCCGCCGTCCCAGCCATGGAATGGCCAGGCAGAGCAATAGAAAAGCGAGCGGTGTCTTGTAGAAGAGAACGACAGGAAAGAAATACCACCACCCCGTCAGGCGCAATTCACCCAGCAAAAACGATGGATGCCCATCGGCGTTATGTGCGCGGACCTCTTCGAGTCCCAGAAACAACTCCCGTAAAGGCCACCCATTCATGCTCCACAAGTAACCGCTCCAAATGACAACAAAGGCGGTCACTCCGGCAACCAAAAGACCGCGCCATTCTCGCAGCATATGCCGCTGCGTAATCAGCACGAGCAGTCCTCCCGCAGTGAAGAATACGGCGAAGGAAAACTTGCACAACATTCCCAACCCCACTGACACGCCGAGCCAGATGCCCCGTTTCATGGATGGACTCCGTCCAAACCTGTCCAAGCAGTAGAGCGCCCAAGGCACTGCCGCCATCGCAGACGCATCCGTAGTTACAAGTCCCGAATGACCGAGAGCCGCCGGCAGCGTGAGGAATAGTGCTACAGCAGAGACGGCGGCCCCATCGCCGCCCAACTCCCGCGCCCAGAGAAAAACAGCCAAGGCGGCCATAACAAGAAATGGCAATATCCCGGCCCGGGCGCTGGCCAGCGTATCGTAGTAGGAGCTGGATTCGTAGAGAATGAGCGGGTTCTTCGAAGGCACATCTTCCTTCCGTTCCAGATTCTTGACACCCTGCAGCCACGGGCCAATCGCGCTCAATATCCGTGCCAATGGCGGATGTTGGTACTCAAAGGTGTATCGATGCTTCTGCAGCCATTCCAGTCCGCAACTAAGATGTCCCGGCTCGTCAATGGTGTGATTGAATACACGGTATGTCGCGGCAACGCGCAGGCAGGAAACGCCGATCAGAAGAGCGACAATGGCCCACGTTAGCCGATTCATCGAATCGCAATCCGAGTGACGGCCAGCCCCAGATCGCGCGAATCGCCAGGAATTTGCATTGTTGAAGCTACCTCAATCGTCAACGTACCATTCAAATCCCGCTGGAGGGGCAAGACGAATTGCAAAGTATACTGGCTGGCGCCAGCGCGAAGAATTTGCGTACCCAAATCCGCTCCATTCCACTTTGCGTGCACCGGAATTGCCGTCCTTTCCCGAAACTGCTGCGGCACGCAGAATCCAGCCACCGTCACAATGCGCCCTTCGCCGCTCAACGTTACGCTCGCGCGCGCAGGCATCCATCGGAATCCGTTTTCGCGCCCATACCAGGAAGTGTCGAGAAAACGGTCGAACGCCGGATCGCCCAGGTCAACGCGTGCTACTCCTCGTTCAACAATCCGCGACCGCGCATAAATTCCGGTTGACTGAGTCAAACGCCGCCCCGGCACGGTATAAACCACCGCCTTTCGCTGATCCAGCAAGTCGGTCACTACGGCGGAAGGCAGAGTGTAGTCGCGAGCCTGAAACAAGTCGGGATAGGGAGTGAGAGCGGCGGCCGCCTCTGGAGTCAGATATACGTCGGCGCGGCCTACCAGCGGAAACGGGTGATCGTAAATGCCTGACCAAAACAAACGGTCATTGACGCCAGAGAGCAGGATGGTCTCGCGAGGAAATCTGTGGCTGACCTCAGCCACACCGCGCACCAGCGCTTCCATGTTGCGGCTTCGCTCCACCTGTTCCGCGGCTTTCGCCCGGGCTACGGGCGCCGCTGCACAAATCCACGCCAGTCCCAACGTGGCGCTTAGCCGGGGATAGATGACAAAAGCAGCGGCGGCCATTGCCGACACCCCCATCAGCGGAACTGTCAAATAGTAGTCGGTAATGTGCCGCTGCAACGGCAGCACGGGGCCAAGCAACGCCAACCACCAGACAATACCCAGACAAACCAACTTCCGTGTTTCCCCTCGCCAAATCAAAATCGGCAGTAATAATGCGGCGATCCAGGCTGCGGCAGAAAACCCCCACGAAATGCGCCAGTAGTCCACGGCGGACATCCACATTCCCGGCCCCAAGTCCATCGCATAGGCGCCAGTCGTTTTGCGAGGGATGAGCCAAAGGTGAAGAACCGCAAACAGCCCTGCGGGCACGAAGTACGTGCAAGCCGGCAAAAGGCGCGCTCGATTCCAAAGGAACGCATAGGCTACAAGTATTGCCGGCACAGCAATTTGGCCTTCCAACATGCCAAAGCCTGACAGGAACACGACCCAGGACCCGGCCAAATAGCGCGGCTGGCCGCTCTCACCGAAAAGAACAAACAGATACACAGAGCCCAAGACCGATGCTGCCCACAGCCCCTGATTAGTAGCGGCGACCCAGGTTAACGGCAGGGCAAGGCACGGATTTACACCCCACATCGCAACTCCTAGCGAAGCGCCCCACCAAGAGCCGGAAAGCCTCCGCAATAGGGCAAAGAGAAGCGCGCAATTCCCGGCGTGGAGCAAAAAACAGGCAATTCGATAAGGCGCCGCTTCCAGTCCGAACAGTTGATAGAACGTCCAGTAGAACCCTCGCTCGCTAAACGGCCGGAAAGTTCCCTGCGCCACAGGTTGCAGGAGCATCGCCGGTAACCCGGCCAGGGATGTTCTTGCTGCCAACTGCAGATGCGCAAAATCGTCTTGCTGAAACCATGCGCTCAACCCGCGGTAATAGACCGCCAACGAGAGAAGAATCGGCAAAGCAAGGAGGCCAACTCTGAGTGGCCTACGAGGCTCCAGCATCGACCAACCTTAACATGGCCGGAGAGCTACGATTGCTGCAGCAAATAATACGCCAACAACAACCAACCGGCGATAAAGGCCAGCCCGCCGAAGGGCGTGACAGCGCCAAGAACTCGCAGACCGTTCACGGCCAGCAGATAAAGCGACCCGGAGAAGAGAGCGATCCCAAGCAGCAATAGGCCGCAAACGCGGGCCGAACCTTCATTGGTCAACGCTCCCACACGGGGAAAAACGGCCACCGCCAGCATCCCCAAGGCGTGTATGAAGTGGTAGAAAACTGCTTTCTCATAAACACCCATCGAATAGGCATCCAGTCGGTCCCGTAATCCATGCGCGCCGAACGCACCCAGGATCACAGCCATCGCCAGCAATGCAGCCGCCGTGACGCTCCAGTTCATCTAACTTTCCCTTTCCTAAATCGAAATGCTTTCTTCCACGCGCTGAACCAACACCTTGTCAATCCGGTTGCCGTCCATATCCAGCACCTCGAACCGGTAATCGCCAACGAAGCAATGGTCACCGGAACTGGGAATACGCCGGAGTTCGCTGAGTACCAAACCGCCCACAGTCGTAAAGCTTCCATGCTTCACAGGCAACTGGCGGATTGCCAATTCTTCCAAAAGATCCGCGTACGGCAAGGCGCCATCCACCAGCCAGCTTCCGTCCTCGCGGTGCACGACATCCGGCCGGCCCTCTTCCCCTGGATTGCGGACCACACCAACCACAGATTCCACGAAATCGGCCATCGTGACAATTCCCTGCAACATGCCGTGTTCGTCGATCACCACAGCCATCTGCTCCCCCGTCTCCTGGAATCGCTCCAATACATGCAGGGCGGGCGTCGTCTCCGGAACAAATAGCGGTTTGCGTGCTAACTTGCGCAGATCGATTCCTCCGCCCCCAAGGCTCGCCAGCAAGATATCTTTCACATGAATCACGCCGAGCACCTTGTCTAACTCCCCATCCGCGACCAAATACCGGGAGTAAGGGTTCGCCGCAATTTCCGCCTCGTGAGCGGGCCAATCCTCCGTGACGTCTAGCCAACAAATCTTGTTCCGCGGCCGCATCAGCTCCGCAGCCTTGCGATCACCTAACCGGAAGACGCCGGAGACCATCTCCTGCTCCGCCTCTTCGAATGTACCGTGCTCGGTACCTTGGGCAATTAACTGCTTGATCTCATCCTCGGTAACCGGCACATCTACAGATTTACGAATAGGCAAGACCTTCAAAATAATTTCTGTTGAAAAGGTCAGAACGCGCACCAGCGGCGCGCCCGCCCGCGAGAGAGCCTGCATCGGCGGCGCAACGCCGCTCGCAATCCCTTCGGCATTGCTCAGTGCCAATGCCTTTGGAACCAACTCCCCCAGAACCAGCGAAAGATAGCTGATAATAAGCACCACAATCGTGATCGACACCGAATCGCTGTAAGGCGCAATCCACGCCCACTGTTTCAAATACACAGAAAGCTTCTCTGCAATCGTCGCTCCGCCAAAAGCGCCGGCCAAGGTGCCGATCATCGTAATCCCGATCTGCACCGTCGATAGGAAATCATTAGGATTCGACGCCAGTGCCAATGCGACCCGCGCACCCTTGCTGCCATCGTCGGCTCGCTGGCGCAACCGCGCTTTACGAGCGGAAACCACGGCCATCTCAGCCATGGAAAACACACCATTGGCGATCACAAGCAGCAAAATTAACGCGACTTCCAGGCTGATACCTTCCATTAAGACTAATGTACCCTCGATGCGGCTGCGGGCAACGGACAACACCCTGGTTGCACAATAAATCCAGACTTCATATCATGCAACCATAAGGTTGCAGGAATGACGGATCGCATCGAAAAGCAAATTGAGTTAAAGGCTCCCCTCTCTCGCGTTTGGCGCGCCCTGACGGATCACGAAGAGTTCGGAGCGTGGTTCGGAGTCAAGCTGGACGGACCCTTTGTACCGGGAGCCATTTCTCGCGGCCACATCACATATCCGGGCTACGAGCATGTCCGCTGGGAGGCCGTCGTGCAGGAAATCATACCCCAACAACGTTTCTCATTCACGTGGCACCCTTACGCCGTTGATCCTGCCGCTGACTACAGTGCCGAACCGCCGACACTGGTCGAATTTGTATTGAGCGCCAACGAAGGCGGCACGCTGCTCACCATCACGGAATCCGGTTTCGATAGGCTTCCTGCCGTTCGCCGCCGGGAAGCGTTTCCACGCAACGAGGGCGGCTGGACAGAGCAACTCCGAAACATTAATCGATATGTCGACGGCACGTCGCACCCGTAGCTCCGCGAAGCCGCGCACGCACGCGCAGATCTTTGCCGCACTGGGAGAAGAACACCGCCTTGCGATTGTGATGCGGCTCCACGATGGACAGCCACGCTCGATTTCACAGCTTACGGCTGGTTCCCGGCTTACACGCCAGGCGGTGACGAAACATCTGCACGTTCTGCAGAAAGCAGGCATCGTATGTAGTGCCCGGGCGGGCCGCGAAAGCCTTTTCCGGCTAGATGCCCGGCCGCTGGAAGAAGCGAGGAGCTATCTGAAAGCGATCGCTGATCAATGGGACGCAGCTCTCGAACGGCTCCGCCTTCTTGTTGAGGGATAGTAGCGCTAAAGATTCGGCAATTGACTGTGGTCCCAACCGCCGCCTAGAGCCTTCACCAGCAGCACACTGGCGCCCATGCGCCGCCGCTGAATATCAATGGCGCGGCGTTCGCTGGCTAGCGCAATAGTTTGGGCCGTCAACACCTGTAGATACGTATCGACGCCGCCCTGGTAACGATTCGTTGCGAGTTGCAGGGATTCTTTTGCCGACATGATGGCGGAGGCCTGTTGGGCGGCCTCAACTTCCAACACGCGCAACGCCGCCAGATTGTCTTCCACTTCCTGGAAGGCCGTGAGCGTCGTCTGCCGGTAGTTCGCAATCGTCGCGTCATACCCAGCCTGCGCGCTCTCCGATACGGCCCGTCTCCTGCCGCCATCGAAAAAGGTCTGCATGGCCGATGGGCCGATAGCCCACAATCTGCTCGGCCAACTGAACCAGTTCAAGAGGGAGGTTCCCTGCATACCGCCGGAGATGCTGAACCGTATCGCCGGATAAAACGCCGCGCGCGCAATACCAATCTGTTCATTGGCTTCGGCCGCCCGTCGTTCCATCGCCGCGATATCTGGGCGCCGCTCCAATAGCCGTGCCGGCAACTCCGCCGGAATCGAAGGAGGCTGCAGCGCGGACGGCGTTACTGGCAGTTGCAACTCTGCCGGAGCACGGCCGGTCAACACTGCAATCGCATGCTCTCGCTGAGCCCGTGCAACTCCCAAGTCCGTCAACTCCGCTCGTGTCGAATCCAGTTGCGCGGACGCCTGCGCCACGTCATTCTTCGGCGCTACCCCGCCCTCGTACCGATTCCGGGTCAATTGCACCAGGTTCTCCAGCGCCTTCACAGTATCGGCCAAAATCCGTTGTTGCGCCTCGAGCGCTCGCAACTCGTAGTACTGAAATGCAAGTTCCGCCTGCACGCTCAACCGCGCCGTCTCCAGATCCGCCGCGTTCGCCTGCGCTGCCGCCCGTGAGGCATCGATCGTACGACGTATGCGTCCCCAAAGATCAACCTCATACGAAAGATCGAACGGCAAGTTCAAGTTAGCCGAAGATTCCGTACTCAAATTCGCCGGAAATCCTGGCCGATTCGCAGAATTGCGTAATCCGCCCACGCCTGGACTACTGCCTATCACAGGAAAGCGAGCCGCGTTATTCACTGCGATCGAGGCGCGCGCCTGCCGAAATCGCGCTTCGGCCGCCTTCAGGCTTTCGTTGGAAATCGAGACGCGTTCCTCCAACGCATCCAGGTCTTTGTCCCCAAAGACCTCCCACCATTTTCCGCGGGGAGTTCCATCAGCCGGCTGTGCGGTCTTCCAGCCGTCAGCTTCTTTGTATGCAACCGGCGCCTTCAGTGCCGGCGGCGTATAGGTCGGCCCCACTTTGCAAGCGGCTAAGCAGGCAAAGAACCCAAGCGCGAGATAGCGTGTAGCCGTCATTGCGTCACTCGCACCTTCGCTCCGCTTGTTAGAGAGTCGGCCGGGTCCGCAACAACCAGGGCATCGGCCGGCAAACCGGAAACCACCTCCACGTCCGTCCCAAAGTCGCGGCCAATCTCTATCGGCAGCAACTCCGCTTTTCCATTCCGCACCAACGCGATCCGCAATCCCTCGGCTCGGAAGAGCAGGGCGGTCGCCGGGACGGTCACCGCCCGGGTGGGTTCTGTCAGCTTGAGACTCACGGAGACATATGCGCCCGGGAGGACAGCCCCTGTCGAATTGTCCATTTCAAACTCGGTTAATAACGTGCGTCCCGCCGCATCAATTGCATTGGAGGTACGTACAAGTTTGGCGCTGAAGGTCCGACCCGGCATCTCTTGCAGACTGATCGCCGCCACACTACCGGGACGGCAAGCCGATGCGTATACCTGCGGGACGTTCACAAATACGCGCAACCTTTCCACGGCTGATAAATGAAACAACTCTTTGCCGGCGCCGCCCGTACCCGCGGTGATCAATGCGCCGACGTCGGTGTTCCGCGCCGTAATGACGCCGTCGAACGGCGCGTAGATTTTCTGGAACGATTGCAAATCCTCCAGCCTCCGGACATTGGATCGTGCCGCGTCGAAAGTCGTCTTCTGCACGTGCATTGCAGCGATTTTTTCATCGGTCTCCTGCCGGGAAACCGAATTTGACTCCAACAATCCTTGCCACCGTTCCGCCGTCGATCTTGCCAGATCTAGACTCGCCTGCGCCGTTGCCAGCTGCGCGCTGGCCTGTTCCAGCTCTTTGCCTACTTCCGGCGTTTCAATCTCCGCCAATAATTGTCCCTGCTTCACGTGCGATCCGATATCGAAATACCACGCTTTCAAATATCCATTCGTTCGCGAGTAGATAGGCGCATCGCTGAACGCCTGTACGTTGCCGGGCAGTAAAATCTCCTGCATACGTGCGCCGTTCTTGGGTCTTACTACGCTCACCGCCGGTACTGCCATACGCTCCGTCTCGACGGCCAGCGCGGCGTCCGCGGCAACACGGTTGTGCAAGCCCGCATAGACGAAATAACCGACTGCGCCGGCCAAAGCTGTTACGAAGAGACCCGTCCAAATCTTGCTGCTCGAAGCCTGTGCACTCATTGCGTCCGCACTTTCTTATGAAGAAGACTGAAAACGACCGGAACGAACAAAAGCGTTGCCACCGTAGCGCAAAGCAGCCCGCCAATCACCGCCCGTCCGAGAGGCGCATTTTGCTCGCCGCCCTCGCCGAGTCCCAGTGCCATCGGCATCATGCCGATCAACATGGCTAGCGCCGTCATCAACACAGGCCGGAAACGAGTGGAGCCGGCCTCAATCGCGGCCTCCAGTGCGTCTCCATGGACTTGCAGCCGCTCTTTCGCGAAAGAAACAACCAGAATACTGTTCGCGGTCGCAACGCCCATGCACATGATGGAGCCCATAAGAGCCGGCACGCTTAACCTCGTATGCGTAAGAAAAAGAATCAGAATGATTCCTGCCAACGCCGCCGGTAGAGCAGTGATGATAATGAACGGATCCAGCCACGACTGGAAGTTCACTACGATTAAAAGATAGACCAACACAATCGCGCCGGCCAATCCATAGAGGAGTCCCCTATATGATTCGCGCATCGTGGCCAACTGGCCGCTGACGGTTACCGTACTACCCCGAGGTAGCAGTTTCCGGTTGGATTCCACTACGCGCTCTACGTCTTCTCCAACAGCGCCCAAACCACGATCCTGTACCGAAGCATAGACATTGAGCACACGGCGGAGATTGTAGTGATTGATCACGGCCATCTCTTGCGATCGGCCAATCGAAGCATAGCCGCTCAATATCTCTGGCCGCGTTACGCCCGCTGCGCTGATGGGAATGTTCCGTAGCGCATCAATCGACTGCATCGTATATTGCGGAGCCTGCGTAACCAGACTGTAGTTCACGCCGTTGGCGGGATTCAGGAAAAAGGACGGCGTCGTCTGAAAACTACCGCTCAGCGATACCAACAGGCTATTCGCGATATCACGCTGCGTAAACCCGCCCTGTGCCGCCTTGGTCCGATCAACCGCCACATCCAGCTTCGGATAGTCAAAACGCTGATGAATGCGCAAGTCAACAGCTCCGGGAACGTGCCGCAGGTCCTCTAGAATCTGGTTGGCCGCCAGACGATTCCCTTTAATATCGGACCCTTCGATCTGTACATTGATGGGAGCCGGGACGCCAAAATTCAGGATTTGGGTCACCATATCACTAGGCATGAAATAGAAAGTTGCCGACGGAAACTCCTCCGGCAAACGCTTGCGCAAGATCCGCACGTACTCGTCCGTAGGCCGGTGCCCTTTTTTCAAGGAGACCAGAATGTCGCCATCGCCGGGGCCAATGATGCCGGAGGTGTTGTAGGCATAATTAATGCCGCTGTAGGGGATGCCGATGTTGTCAACAATGTTGTCCAGCTCATGGGCTGGAACTTTCCGGCGAATCGAATTCTCTACAAGGTCCATCAGCCGCGCCGTCTCCTCAATGCGAGTGCCCGTGCGCGCCCGGACGTGCAGCGTAAAACTGCCACTGTCCGAACTGGGGAAAAAGTCCTGGCCCAACCACGGAATGAGAAGGGTCGCAGAAAGGCAAGCCGCCAGAAAGAGCGGCACAAACACCCACCGGGCGCGAACTAGGGATGTCAAAAGGTTCCTATAGCCGCCTCGTAGCGCTTCAAATCCCCGTTCGAATGCCCGTTGGAAGAGAACAAGTGGATTGTACGTCCGTTCGCTTTCGCCGCTCTTTGGTTTTAACAGATACATCGCCAGTGTCGGCACCAGCGTGCGGGAGAGTACGTATGACGCCAGCATCGCAAAGACCACCGCTTCGGCAAGCGGAACAAAGAGGAACCGCGCCACACCGCCAAGGAAGAACATCGGCAAAAACACAATGCAGATGCAAAGCGTAGAAACCAGGGCCGGTACGGAAATCTGCGCGGCGCCCTCCAGGATCGCCTCATGCAGAGTGTGCCCTTCTTCTAGGAAACGCTCAATGTTCTCAATGGTCACCGTCGCATCATCAACCAGGATGCCGACTGCCAGCGCCAGCCCTCCTAAGGTCATGATGTTGATCGTCTGCCCCAGAAAGCTGAGCGTAATTACCGATGCCAGTACAGAAAGCGGAATAGAAACCGCAATAATCAACGTACTGCGCCAACTGCCCAAAAAGAGCAGAATCATTAAACCTGTCAGTGCGGCGGCGATCACGCCCTCGTGAACCACGCCATCAACGGCTGCCTTCACAAAGACCGATTGATCGGACAACGGCACCATTTTCAGTTCCTGTGGAAGCGACGGAGCGATCACAGGCAACATTTTCCGCACATCCTCCACCACCGAAATGGTCGATGCGTTTCCGGACTTAAATACGGTGATAAGGGACCCGCGCCGTCCGTCTTGCCGAACCACGTTCGTCTGGGGCGAGAAGCCGTCGCTCACCTGGGCGACATCCCGAATAAATATAGGTGTACCGCCCGCCACTCGAATCGGCAGATCGTTCAACTCGGCAATCGACTGCGTACTAGCGTTGAGGCCGATGGCATACTCCAGGGGGCCCATCTTCGCCGTACCGGAAGGTAGGACCAGATTCTGCTGTCCCAACGCAGCCACCACGTCAGCGGCGGCCAATCCTTTTGCCTGAAGCTGCTCCGGATTCAAATTCACCATCACCTGGCGCTGCTTCCCGCCGTAAGGATAAGGAACCGCCGCGCCAGGGACGGTGATGAGACGGGTGCGTATGAAATTCAGTCCAAGGTCGTTGAGTTGCTGCTCCGACAAGCCCTCGCCCGAGAGCCCAATTTGGAAAATCGGCACCGTGGTCGCGTTGTAGTTGATCACGAGGGGAGGCGTGATTCCGGCTGGAAGGAGTTTGATCGCATTCTGCGTCGCAGCGGTCACCTGTGCGTTGGCGCGATCCACGCTCGCGCCCTGATGCAGGAAGATCTTGATCAAAGACGTCCCGTTCACGCTGGTGGACTCTACATGCTCTATGTTGTCGACAAGCGTGGTAACGCCCTTCTCAAACTGGGTCGTGATCCGGCCTTCCACCTCCGGAGCATTCAATCCCGTGTACTGCCAACTCACCGCGATTACCGGGATATCGATATTCGGAAAGATATCGGTTGGAGTGCGCAGGATAACGACTGGGCTGACCAGAAGAATTAGCAACGCGAGAACAAGAAATGTGTAGGGCCGGTCAAGAGCTATGCGAATGATCCACATGAAGACAGTGCGGCGAGAGCGCTCTCCTATCGATTATAGATAATTTATGATTGATCCCGGTTGCAGATATTTTATACTCGGGGTGTGACAGTCACAGAAGGTCTAGCGATCTCCGATCCGATTCGCCGGGATTCAATGGCAGACCGTGTTAAGCAGGCGCTCTTTCGGCGCATCCTAAGCGGTGAGCTGGCGCCTGGAGCCCGCCTCGTGGAACTTCAGATCGCCAGGGAAATGAATACCAGCCAAGGCCCCGTTCGCGAAGCTTTGCGTGAACTGGAAGCCCTGCAAATCGTCGTCACTGAGCCCTACAGGGGCAGCTATGTCCGCCATGTTTCTGATCAGGACACGCTGGAGGCGTATCAAACACGGGGTGCGCTGGAACGGCTGGCCGGACAACTTGCCGCGCCGTTTCTAAAAGGGCGCACCCAGGACCTTCGCAAGGAGGCGGAGGCCATACGGTCGGCCGCCCGCCGCAACCATGCCGAAGACTACGCGATTCACGATATGAACTTCCACCGGCGCATTGTCGAAGAGTCCCGGAACCGCATTCTTCTGCGTACATGGGACGCTCTCTCTTTTGAGATTCGCATCCGGCTTTGGCTCGCCCAGGGTCGTGTGGATTTGAATGCGGCCGAAGCCGACCACTGGCCAATCATTGATGCACTCGATAGGGGAGATGGCAAGAAGGCTGGCCGCTTGCTTCGTCAACATCTAATGTTCGCGATAGCCGACGTCAAAGGCGCGGTCGGCCACCCGGCAGAGACAGAAGCCGCCCGCTAATACGAAGCCGCGCGGCGGCGGTTAATATAGAGAGCAACGAAAATGCGCGTTCTCTTCCCGCTCTTCCTCGCGCTCGCTCTCTTCCCGGCTGACTGGCCACAGTTCCGTGGCCATCAGGGTTCTGGCCTGTGCCCAACGTGCGGCACGGTACCTACCAACTTCGGGCCCCAATCAAACGTACTCTGGAAGACTTCCCTGCCGGCCGGCAAATCCTCGCCCATCATTGTTGGCGATCGCATTTTCCTCACGGCGGCTGACACCAATGAACTCTTCACCATCTGCCTGAGCCGCGCAACCGGCGAAACGCTCTGGCGCCGCTCCCTCCGTTCGCCGCGCCGCGAAGCACAGCATACGTTGAACCACCGGGCCGCGCCTACAGCCGCCACCGACGGCAAGCAAGTTTTTGTGTTTTTTGCCGACTTCGGACTAGTCGCCTACGACTTTGAAGGAAATGAGAGGTGGAAACTGCCGCTCGGGCCGTTTAACAGCCAGCACGGCATCGTGGCGTCGCCAGTATATGCGGACGGGAAGGTGATCCTCGTCTGCGATCAGGACACCGACGCATTTATCCTCGCTGCGGACGCTTCATCCGGTAAGGTCGCCTGGAAAGTGCCCCGCGACGTGATCAACGGGTACTCTACGCCAATCATCTACAGGCCGGCTAGTGGCCCTACGCAAGTGATCGCGCCAGGTTCCTACCAACTGACCTCGTACTCTGTTGCCGATGGCAAGACCGTCTGGTTCGTCCGGGGCCTGACTTGCCAGCCCAAATCACCTCCCACCATTTCCGGCGACATCATCTATTTCAATGGATGGACGCCCGGCAATGACGCTGGCCAACAGGTGGATTTACCCCCGTTCCAGGAGGTCGCCGCCGCCGCGGACAAGAATCATGACGGCAAACTGTCGCCCGAAGAACTGCCTCAGCCTTGGAAGCCAACAGGCACTTGGCGCGCGGTTGACCTTGATCGGGACGGATTCTTGAATGAACGGGAATGGAGCTTCTTCCGTACGCGCCGCGCCTCCCGCAATGGCGTCCTCGCTATCAAATTGGGCGGCGTCGGCGACCTGACAGCAACCAATGTATTGTGGCGCTTCGAAAAATCGCTCCCCGACGTTTCCGCACCGCTCGTGTATAACGACACGGTTTTCTTGTTTCGCAACGGGGGCATCGCGACAGCACTGGACGCGCGTACCGGCGCCGTACGCAAACAGGCACGACTCACCGGGGCACTGGAGGACTATTACGCCTCGCCGCTAGGAGTGGACGGCAAAGTCTACATCGCCAGCGAACATGGAAAAGTGGTTGTATTGCGGGCTGCGGGTGAATGGGAAATCCTCGCGGTCAACGACTTCGAATCGGACATCTACGCTACGCCCGCCCTCGTAGACGGAAAGCTCTACATCCGGACGCAAGATGCTCTCTTTGCAATCGGCGCACCTTCGAAACCGTAGCGTCTAGATCCAGATTTTTTCGACAGGCCGATCGGGATAACTGAGCTGACCAGCCGATCCATCGAGGAGGTTAAGCGGGTCCAGTTCGGCCAGCCAATATACCGGCAACGGAGCAAAATCCGGACACCCCGGCGCCATTTGCGCAACGATCACCGCTATCGCCACAACCTCTGCCCCCGCGGCCTCCACCATGGCTTTCAACTCAGTCAACTTCGCCCCAGTCCGCAGAATATCGTCGACCAGCAGAACTTTTTCGCCGGGCTGAATCTCCAGAAATTGACGCAGTCGCAACGGCTCGCCATCGTTCATTCGTTCCGCCCAATAGACCTGCTTGGCTCGCAGCGCTTCACACACGCCAAAGGCCACCGGCAGGCCGCCCGTCGCGGGAGCTACCACGGATAGTTCTGGGATAATCGCGCGTAGTTCAGGATTCGCACGTACCTTCCTGCTCAGCGCCACGCTAAGAGTCCGGGCGTGCTGATAGTAGCGAAATGCCAACGGAATCTGCAGGTATTGGTCGGAATAGAGTCCATTGGGATACACAAAGTTACCCTCCCGCAGGGCTCCAGTTTCCTGCAGAACTGTCAATACTTCGTCTTGTGTCGGGATAATTTGCATCGCTTTAGTGAGCTCCTTTGCCAATCACAACCTGCGGAATCGTTCGCAGCATAATCTTCCAATCCAAGGCCAGGGACCAGTTGTCGATGTACTGCATATCCAGTTCCATCCAACGCTGAAAATCAACCGTGTCCCGGCCTTCCACTACCCATAAACACGTAAGGCCCGGCCGCATCCGGAGCCTCCTCCGTTGCCATCGTTTGTACTGCTCTACTTCGCAGGGAATCGCTGGCCGCGGCCCTACCAGCGACATATCCCCGCGCAAAACGTTCCATAACTGCGGCCACTCATCGATAGAAAACTTCCGCAGCCAGCGGCCGATGCCCGTTAGCCTCGGATCGTTCTTCATTTTGAAGACCAACTCCCGTTCGTTCTGGTCCGCCAGCCCCGCTTTCAATGCCTCGGCATCGGCAACCATCGAGCGAAATTTGTACAGCAGAAAACGCCGGCCGTTCAGTCCGCAGCGCTCCTGGCGAAAAAGCAGCGGTCCGGGCGATGTCGTCTTCACCAAAACTGCGACCACAGCCATCAGCGGCGCAACCAAAAGGAGCGAGGCTGCCGCCAGTACGACATCGATCACCCTTTTAAGCAGCAACCGGACCTCATCATGAGGCGCGCCGGAAAACGTCAGCATCGGCGACGAACCAAGCCGGTCTAGATATACGTCGCTATGCACATGCGGGAAGAAGTCCACCGCAACCCGGCTGCGCACACCCTCTTCATCGCAAAGCAAAAACGTCTCTTCCAACTCCGCTAGTTGTTCTGAAGGAACAGCAAACAGCACCTCATCAATCACGTGCTGCCGCAGCAGCGCTGGCAACTCCGCTAACCCGTGCACCGGGTACTCGCCGCGCAACTGCATCATTGATACGGCAGGATTCTTATCCAGAAACCCCGACAACCGCAACCCGAACGCCGCCGCATCCTCCACCAGCCCAGCCACCCGCCGAGCGCTGTCTCCGGTACCCACGATCCATAGGTAATGTTCCGCGCCAAATTTCCGTCGGTACCAGCCCAACACAGGAGCCCAATGCCAACGCAGCGCCAACAACCCCGCCCCAGCCAATCCAGCAAACAGCGCCAGAAACAACCGGCTCATGTCCAACCGGAGCGCGAACTGCGCCAGTACTAACACAGCGGGGGAAACGGCCGCTTGCCGCAACGTACGGCGCAACACATCCCTGCGGCTCTCCCCTTCCAAGCTTTCATAGTCCCCGAACCAAAGGGCAGTTCCCCAGTAACATAGTGCGGCCATCAATAGGAGCAGCAGTTTGACGGGCAGCAGGAAATAGAAGTCGCGCGCCAGCGGCAGTACGGAGCGGGCCTGATAGGCCATCTCGAACGCCAGCCACACCACCGCGCCGTCGGCTAGTAGGTGAAACACGCGAACTTTGCGCTGATGACGGGAAAACACGGCTCGCTCTCAAGCGTACCAGAGGCCGCGGGAGCGGCTTGCGGCGGAACTTTTGTTAGTGGATACTAGGTTAGTGACCGCTAGAATATGAAGAAGACAAAGCTCAGCCGGGCGGACCGGCGAAAAGCAATTGTCGAAACGGCCGCTCAACTCTTCGCCGAGGTCGGCTTTCGGGGCGGCACCACGCGAGAACTGGCCAAACGCGTCGGCGTTACGGAGCCGGTCCTGTATGAGCACTTTCAAACAAAAAGTGATCTTTACTCGGCCATTATTGACGACAGTTCTCGCGATAGCTTTGAGGAGGGCCGCGCCATTCTCGAAAAGAAGGCGGCGGCTGGCGATCCGGTGGATTTTTTCTCCACCCTTGCCAAGCTCATTGCCGACCACCAGACCAAGCACCCGAATTTCTTGCGGCTCGTCCTGTTCAGCGCCCTCGAAAAGCACGAACTGGCGCAATTGTGTTTCGAGCGCCACGCCATCGTCATTCATCAAATGGTCACCCGGTTCATCAAGGAGCGTATCGCCGGCGGCGTTTTTCGTCCGGTCGACGCCCCCTTGGTAGCCAGGTCGTTCATGGGAATGGTGATGCACTACGTCATTTTTGATCAGCACTTTGGCTTCAAACTCGTCCGAAGCAGTCAGAAGCGGGCTATTGACTCCATGGTCGACATTTTCTTAACCGGACTGAAAAGCGAATGAACTCCTCTCTTCCTTCTTATTTTTTGTTGTCAATGTTCCTGATTCTTTCGGCCTGCTCCAAGAAAGAAGCGAAACCGGCGGCCGACGCAAAACCGGCCACTGCCGAGCCCATTGCCGTTCGTACCGCCGCCGCTGTGGAACGCACAATCGAACGTTCCATCTCCGTCACCGGCGCGCTCCTTCCCGATGAGACGGTTACGGTCTCCGCCGAAGTTGCTGGTCGTATCGCCGCCATTCGCGCCGACTTTGGACAATCCGTCCGCCGCGGCGATGTCCTCATCGAACTCGATCGCACCGAGTACGATCTGCAAGTCGAACGGTCGCGCGGAGCCCTCAACCAGGCGCTCGCCCGCGTCAGCCTCCCGCCTTACAACGGCAAGCTCGCCGCTCCTTCCACCACACCTGGCGTTCGCACCGCGACGGCACAGTTGGAAGACGCCAAATTCAAATACGAAAGCGCGGCAAAACTGGTAAAAACGGGCGACATCGCGCAGGACCGTTTCAATGAACTCGAAAAGGCATACCACGCCCGTCAGGCCAGCGTGGATGCGGCGCAGGATGAACTCCGCACGCAGTGGATGAACGTGACGGCGCTCGAAGCCGATCTCAAAATCGCTGAAAAGCGCCGGAACGATACGGTGATTCGCGCGCCCTTCGACGGTGTCGTCGGGGAGAAACTCATCTCTGCGGGACAATTCGTCAAGGACAACATCGGCATCATTCGCCTGGTGAAGGTCAATCCAATGCGCCTCCGGCTGGAAGTGCCCGAAGCGGCGGCCAACGCCGTAAGGATCGGCACCCCGCTCACGTTTACAACGGATGCGGCTCTTGGCGTCTCATTCGAGGCGGTAGTCCGGGAACTGAACCCCTCCCTCGACACCCGCAACCGCACCTTGACGGCCGAGGCCCGGCTGTCCAAGGCAGACTCTAAACTCCGCCCCGGTATGTTCGTGCAGGTCAAATTGATCACGGAGCGCGGCGCCGCCATCGTCACCGTCCCCAAACAAGCAATCTACTCCATTGCCGGCCTCAACAAGATTTTCAAAATCGACAACGGCGTGGCCCACCTCCTGACATTCGTTCCCGGCCCTGAACTCGACGGCTTTGTTGAAGTACCCGGCGGCGTTTTGAAGAACGGCGACCGCGTCGCAATCTCTGAACTCGGGGCGCTTACCAACGGCGCGAAGGTGAGGCAGTAGGTAATGCAAAAACTCGCCGAAATCTGCATCAAGCGGCCCGTTTTCGCGACGATGCTCATCCTGATGCTCGTCGTCCTCGGCCTCGATGCCTACCGCAAATTGGGCGTCGACCTCTTCCCCAAAATCGACTTCCCCATCGTCACCATCACCACCACCCTCCGCGGCGCCTCTCCGGAAGAAGTCGAAACTCAAGTCTCCAAGCGCATCGAAGAAGCGGTCAACACTGTCAGCGGCATCGATGAGCTGATGTCCAACTCAGCCGAAGGCCTCTCCCGCGTCACCATCCAGTTCATGCTCGACAAAGACGCCGAAGTCGCCGCCCAGGAAGTCCGCGACAAAGTGTCCACCATCCTCGGCCAACTGCCCACGGACGCCGACCCGCCCGTCGTCGAAAAACTCGCCACCGACGCTTCGCCGATCATCAACGTCGTCGTATCGGCTAACCGCGATCTCCGTGAAATCACGAAGCTCGTCGATGACCGCATTAAGAAAGACATCGAAACCATTAACGGCGTAGGTCAAGTCCGCTTCATCGGTGACCGGGAGCGGCAGATTCAAATCTGGCTCGACGGCCAGAAAATGTATGGGTACAACCTGAACATTGACCAGGTCCGAAACGCCGTCGCCGCACAAAACATCGAAGTCCCTGGCGGCCGCCTCGATCAGGGCAACCGGGAGCTCTCGGTACGCACGCTGGGCCGCGTCTTGAAGCCTGCCGATTTTGGCGATCTCATCATCGCCAACAACGGCGCACCTGTCCGAGTGCGCGACATCGGCTCGATCGAAGACGGTTTCAAGGAGACCCGCTCGTTCGCTCGCCTCGACGGTAAAGAAGCTGTGGTTCTGCAGATTCGCAAACAGGCTGGCACCAACACGCTCGACATCATTGAACGCATCAAGGAACGCATCGAGGAGCTCCGCGCAACGCTACCAAAGGACCTGCAGATCGCCTACGTCGGCGATCAATCCGGCTTCATCAAGGCATCCTTCGAGGCGGTGCAGGAGCATCTGATTCTTGGCGGCCTACTCGCCGGCATCGTCGTCCTTGTCTTTATGCGCAACTGGCGCTCCACCGTCATCGCCGCCATCGCCATCCCTACGTCCATCATCGCCACTTACACGTTGCTGAACATGATGGACTTTACGTTGAACCAGATCACCATGCTCGCCCTCACGCTCATGGTCGGCATCGTCATTGACGACGCCATCGTCGTCTTGGAAAACATCTTTCG
>DASTML010000108.1:0-24299 GCA_035714175.1 Bryobacteraceae bacterium
GCCGCGCGTCGGGCCGAATGCCGATTGGCCGTTGACGATTGCGGCCGCCAGCGTAGTTCATGGGCAGGAAGCGGTTCGGATTGAGCCCTACGTGAGTTACCACGGACGGCAAGTGGTGGGCGCCTGGCATTGGCTGCCGTATCTGGGGCTCGGAGTTATCCTGGAGCGAGACGCGACGACGGCGCTGCACGGGCTGGAGACGATGCGTTGGACGCTCCTTCTTTTGCTGACCGCAGCGTTTGCGGGTGTAATGGCGGTTGTTGGATTCGGACGCCGTCTCCGTGTAGAACAGGTCAAAACTAAGGAATCGCTCGCGCGGTTCGCGGCGATTAGCGATTCTTCGCCGCTCGGCATCCTGCTGCTTGATTCCCGCGGTCATTGCCAGTATTCCAATCCCGCCTATACAAGGATCACCAAGCAGGAGGCCGAGGCGGCGTCCGGGAATGGGTGGAAACGATCGATTCTGGCCGAGGATCGCGACGAGTTCACCGCGAAGTGGTACGAAGCGATGCAGTCCGGTACCGGTTTCCAGACTCAGACGCGATTGGGCCGGGCGGACGGCTGGACCATGATGGGGGAATTGCACGCCGAGCGGATGAAGATCGACGGCAAAGACTATGGCTTTGTCATAACCGTGGAAGACATCACCCGGCGGCATGAGCAGGAAGCCGAAATGCACCGGCAGAGCGAACGGCTCCGGCTGGCGCTGGAGAGCGCGCGCGAAGGCACCTGGGACTGGGACCTGGAGACGGGGCATATGGTGTGTTCCGAGGTGCTGGCGTCCATGATGGGGTACAGCGACCGCGACATCAGCGGTCCCCGGGAGGTATGGCTCGGGCACGTCTGTCCCGATGACATTGCGCAGATCCAGGGAGCGCTGCTTCCGCATTTGGAGCAGGATGTGGAGATCTATGAGTGTGAATACCGCATTCGTAACTCCTCTGGCGACTGGTGGTGGATTCTGGATCGCGGACGGGTGGTGGAAAGGGACGAGCAGGGGCGCCCCGTACGCATGCTCGGTGTCATTACCTCGATCGAAGAGCGGAAACAATTTGAAGAGGCACTGGTGCAGGCGATGGAGCGGGCCGAGGCCGCCAACAGGGCCAAAAGCGAATTTCTGGCCATGATGAGTCACGAAATCCGGACGCCGATGAACGGCGTCATCGGCATGACATCGCTGCTTCTGGAAGAAAATCTGACTCCGGAACAACGTGAACTGGCCGAAACGGTCCGCGTCTCGGGCGAGGCGCTGCTGACAATCATCAACGACATCCTTGATTTTTCCAAGATCGAGGCCGGCAAGATGCAATTGGAGAGCATCAACTTCCAACCGCGAGCGCTCATTGAAGAGGTGGTGGACCTGATGGCGGAGCGGGCCGGCGTGAAACGGCTCGATCTGGTCGCGCTCTTCGATTCCGGATTACCGACTATGGTGTCAGGAGATCCGGGCCGGCTACGGCAGATAGTCTTGAACCTGGTATCCAATGCGATCAAATTTACCAGCGCGGGAGAGGTGACGATCCGCTTATCTGTAGAAAGCTCCAGCACAGCGGCGACGAAACTACGATGCGAAGTACAGGACACGGGCATCGGAATTCCCAAGGAAGCCCAGGCCCGGCTTTTTGAATCGTTTTCTCAGTTGGACAGTTCTACCTCCCGTCGATTTGGCGGCACCGGCCTGGGATTGGCGATTTCCCGGCGGCTGGCGGAACTAATGAACGGGGAAGTGGGCGTTACCAGTGAGTTGGGTGTGGGGAGCCGATTCTGGTTCACCGCAGAACTCAACAATGTAGATACGCCGTTTATCTGCGAACCGGCCTTTCCTGGCAGGCGGATTCTGATTGTCGATCCGTCGCCCTCCACCCGGGATCAGTGCGAGCGGCATCTGCAAAAGATGGGCGTGCAGACATTGTCCGTGAATACGGCAGCGGAAGCGGCCGAGGTAGGCGCTGTGGACGCGGTGGTGGTGAACTACCGCGCCGTGGATGCGGGCGGTTGGGCAACGATAGGAACCCTGCGATCGCTACCCGCGTTGTCCGGCGGCACCATGGACACGCCGGTGCTCTACCTGGCGGCGCAGTGGCAGCGGCACCTGACTACCGAAGCCAGCGCGGCAGGTTGCAACGCCTTCCTGGCGCGCCCGGTTCGTTTTTCGCAAATGGAACGGTCATTGGGCCAGATTCTGGCTCCGCGCGAAGACCGTACGCAAAATTTGCTGCATCTCTACAACGCCGCTTTGGCTTCAGTACTTCCGACACGAGCCCTACGCGTGATGTTGGCCGAGGACAATCCGGTGAATCAAAAGGTGGCCGTGCGCATGCTGGAACGGTTGGGCGCCGCGGTGGAAGTTGCCCGAAACGGAGTGGAGGCATTGGCCCTGGCCAGGAAGCAGCGGTTCGACATAATTCTGATGGATTGCCAAATGCCGGAGATGGATGGCTTCCAGGCGACAGAGGCGATCCGGGCTTCGGGAGGGTGGACGGCGAGGACGCCGATTATCGCTTTGACCGCTAATGCCATGCAAGGCGACCGCGAACGATGCGTGGGCGCGGGGATGGACGACTACCTGCCGAAACCGGTCCGCAGCGATGAATTGGCCCTCATGCTGGACAAATGGGGCGGCGAGCGAAGCAAGTCCGCCCACAATCCGGCATATGCTGAAGACGGTGCGGGACAGGAACAAAACGATCGGGATATTCTTCGGACTGGCACTAGCTCTTTCCGGACAAACGGGCCGGCAGATCGCTGAGTCGGCAGGAAACTTCGTGCTCCGCGGCCGTGTTGCCAGCGACGGCAAGGGGACGGCGGAGATCTGGTTCCGGGAAAAGGCGGGGCGCGGGTACCGCCTCCGGCTGGGCGGCAGTGCGGCGGGCCGGCTGGATGACCCGGCGAGACGCGAAGCATTGCTGGCACGGCCCGAAGGCCAGTTGGAAGGCGCCGGATCGTTTGTGTTGACCGTCGATGGGACCAAGTTTCGATTCGCCTGGAACGGAAAGCCGGTGTGGGAATACGAAGAGACGGAACTCTCTACGCCGTCTTCCGGCGGTCTGCGGATTCAGGGCAACGACGGGACTGAGATCCAGGACGTTCAGGTGGAAACGCGGCCGCCGCAGGCCGCTTCTTTTGCCGAGCGGTATGGACCCGGCCTGGGCGACCGTATTCCGCCATTCCATGCCGTCGATCAGACGGGGAAGCAACGGGATTTTGCGTCTCTACGGGGAGAAAAGGGGTTGTGGCTCTTGTTTGTCCGGTCGGCCGACTGGTGCGTCTTTTGCAAGACGCAATTGGTGGAACTGGGGCAGCAGGCCGAGGTGATTCGTGGCATGGGATATGAAGTGGCGGCGCTCACCTATGATTCTCCCGGCGCGCTGGCGCATTTCGCCGGACGAAAAGGAATCGCCTATCCGCTACTGTCGGACCCTGATTCCGCGGTGATTGACGCGTTTGGCATTCGCAATGAGAACGCGACGACGGGATTTGCGAAGGGGGTTCCGCACCCGGGACTCTTTGTGGTGGACGCGGAAGGGCGCGTGGTGAGCAAGGTGATGGAGGAAGACTACAAAGATCACCTGAGCGTGGCGCGCGTTTTGTCCCGGCAGTTTTTGGAACGAGCGGCTCCGGCGGGCGAAATTATCGACAGGCCACGGGTACGGGTGACGCCGGAAACGAACGCAAGCATCGTACGGGGCGGGCAGACGATCCGATTAGAGATGGAGGTACGGTTGGGCCGGGGGCTGCATGCGTATGCGCCAGGCGCGCCGGGCGAGTTTATACCGGTGCGATGGACGGTAGGCGCGTCGCGATTGTGGACGGCCGGAGAGCCGGAGTGGCCCGAGGCTGAGTTGGCGCAATTATACGGAGTGCCGGAAAAGGTTCCGAATTTCACCGGGACGTTCCGGGTAACCCGGACGGTGACGCTGGCCCCGCAAGCGGCGCTGTTGCGCGAGTCCGCAGGGGGGGAACTGCAGATCCCGGGAGAGTTCCGGTATCAGGCGTGCAATGACCGGCTGTGCTTCCCGCCGGAGACCGTGCCATTGTCCTGGCGGGTGCTGGTAGAAGGGCAGGACCGCATTCGCGTGCCCGCAGAATTGCAGAAACCGGACCGGTAGGCTGGAAATTTGGCACGATAGAAGTTCGCCATGAAAACCACACCCGTCCAACTCTCCGATAGACAAGGCGTCATTGCTGTTCCGCCCTTGTGCCGCAATTCCGCAGGCGCCTTTGATTGGGAGCAAAATCAGCGCGTAGTTAACCATATTCAGGCCGGCGGCGTGACACGCCTGATGTACGGCGGCAACGCATTTCTCTACCACCTGACATTGGCCGAGTACGGACAGATGTTGGAGTGGTTGACTTCGCTCTCCAACGATTTGTGGTGTATCCCCGCAGCCGGACCTTCGTTTGGCCGGTTGATGGACCAGGCGCCGCTGCTTCGGATTCATAAGTTTCCGTGCGTCATGGCGCTGCCCTGCGCCGATCCGCGGGATGCGCGCGGGCTGGAGGACGGGCTGCGCCGGTTCTCCTCCGAGGCCGAGACTCCCTTGATTGTGTACTTGAAAGAAGAGAATAACTTTGGATCCGACCTGTTGGCGGGGTTGGATGCCGTGGCTCGACTGGTTGCCGATGGCATTTGTGTCGGTATTAAGTATGCGGTGGTGCGGAAAGATCCCTCGGAAGACGCCTATCTGTCGAATCTGCTGGAACGCGTTGACCGGCAATTGGTGATCAGCGGCATCGGCGAGCGGCCCGCGATTGTTCACACGCGGCAGTTTCAATTGGCTGGATTTACGTCCGGTTCGGTTTGCGTGGCGCCGGATAAAACCCAAGCCATTTTCGACGCGTTGGCCGCAGGCGACGATGCAAAGGCGGCGGCCATCCGGGAGAAGTTCCTGGAGCATGAAGATTACCGCGATGCGTGGGGACCGGCGCGGGTGCTGCACGCTTCGCTGGCACTGGCAGGGATCGCCGACACGGGCCCGATACCGCCGTTTGTGAGCGCGTTGAGCGAGGAGCAACAGGCGCAACTCCGTCCGGCGGCGATTCGCCTACGCGGGGAGTAAGATCCACTTTTACAGGTTACGGCCGGTTGCCGGAGTCCCCCTATTTCGTTACTGCGCAACCGGTCGCGACAAATTTCACTAGTCCGTATTTTTTTCGAAAAAACATAAAAAGTTTCGAGTCACTGGACTTTCCCGGGCGCTGTTTCTCGCTTACTCTTTTCTATAGAAATGCAGACGGCAAGCGAGATTACCCGCCTGTTAGGCGAATGGCGGGACGGAGACGCGGATGCGGCGGACCGGTTGGCCCCGCTAGTTTACCCAGAGTTGCGCAGACTGGCCGAGCGGCATCTGCGCAACGAGTGGCGGATGCACACCTGGCAGCCGACTGAGTTAGTGAGCGAGGCCTATTTGCGCCTGATGGCGGGAACGGCGCCAACGGTAGAGGACCACCGTCACTTCTTTTCCTTCGCGTCGCGTGTGATGCGCCAGATCCTGGTGGACTGCGCGCGACGGCGCATTGCGGAAAAACGCGGCGGCGGCGCAGCGGCGGAAGCGCTGTCGGACTGGGATCGCGTTGCCTCGCCAGAACCGGAAGAAACGGTGCTGGCGCTGCACGAGGCCATTGACCAGATGATGGCATTCGATGAACGGAAAGCGCGCGTGATTGAGATGTCCTACTTCGGCGGTATGAGCATGCCGGAGATCGCAGCGGTATTAGGCATTAGCGCGCCGACAGTGATGCGAGACCTGCGAACGGCCGAAGCCTGGTTGCGACGGGCCCTCAACGCTCCGCAGCCATGAAGCCTAGCGACTGGGAGCGGGTGGACGCGCTATTCCAGCGCGCGGTGGAGCTGCCAGCGGAGGAGCAGCGAGCCTTTGTCGAGAAAGAGGCGGGGACCGATTCCGGATTGGCGGCGGAGGTCCTATCGCTGCTGGCGTTCGATGCCGGGACAGCTGGGAATTTGGGCCGTGCGGTACGGTCCGTCGCGGCGCGAGTGGTGGAAGAGACGGACCTGGTCGACGAACTGGTCGGCAGCTATCGTATTCTCCGGAAGATTGGCGAAGGCGGCATGGGCAGCGTCTACCTGGCGTTGCGGGACGATGGCGTCTACCGAAAAGAAGCGGCGGTGAAAATTGTCCGGCCGGGGATGGAGACGCCGCAGTTTGTGGAGCGATTTCGGCGGGAACGGCAGATCCTGGCGAATCTAGACCATCCCTACGTTGCGCGGCTCCTGGACGGCGGCGCGGCGGAGTTGCCGGGGAGAACGGGGACGTTGCCGTATCTGGTGATGGAGTTTGTGGACGGGATGCCGGTCCACGAATATTGCCGGGAACGGGCGTTGTCCGTGGCGGCGCGTTGCCGGTTGTTTGTTTTAATCTGCCAGGCGGTCTCTCATGCGCACAGGCAACTAATCGTGCACCGGGATCTGAAGCCGGGGAATATTCTGGTGAACGGCGAGGGGATACCGAAACTGCTGGATTTCGGCATAGCGCAGCTCCTGGAACAGCCGGAGGGGGGCGAGAGCGGACGGAGACAGTTGACGATCGACTACGCGAGCCCGGAACAGGTGCGCGGGGAGAACGCAGGAATTGCCACGGACGTGTATTCACTTGGCGCCGTTCTGTATCAGGTATTGACCGAACAGCGGCCGCACCAGTTCCGGAGCTATTCGGCCCCGGAAGTAGAGCGCGTGATCTGCCAGGAGGAAGTGCCGGCGCCAAGCGAGGCGGCGCCAGGGTTGGCCGGGGAACTTCGCGGGGATCTGGACGCGATCGTGGCGAAGGCCATGCGGAAGGCTCCATTGGACCGGTATGCGTCCGCCGACGATCTGCGCCGCGACGTGGAGCGGTATTTAGAAGGGTTCCCGGTGGAGGCGCGGGAAGGGGGGCGCTGGTACCGGGCGGTGAAGTTCGCGGGACGGCGCCGGTGGGCCGTGGCCGGCGTTGCGATTGCGGCGCTGGGGCTGTCGGTAGGGATGGCCGCGGCTCTGTGGCAGGCGCGTGCGGCGATGGCTGCGCACGCCGGCGAGCAGGTGCAACGGAGGAAGGCCGAAGAGCGGCAGCGTGCGGCGGAATCAGCGCAGTTGGCGGCCGATGCGCAGCGGCGGGAGGCCGAGCGGCGATTCGGACAAGTGCGGGAGTTGGCGAATCGCTTGCTGTTTGAATACCAGGCCGATGTGGCGGCACTCCCAGGTTCGACGGCGGTACGGAAACGGATGGTGGAAACGGGGCTGACGTACTTCGATACGTTGGCCAAGGATGCGCATCTGGATGCCGCGGCGAGGCGGGAGATGGTGGACGGTTGGCGGCGATTGGGCGATTTGCAGGGTAATCCGTATGCGGCGAACCTGGGCGACATCCGGCAGGCGAAGGCAAGCTACGAGCGGGCGCTGGCTATTGCGGAGACTCTGGGCGATGCAGGACGCCGGGAGCGGGCGTTGCTGCTGATCAGCCGGGGAGATGTTGCCGCGGCCGCGGGTGACTTTCCGAAGGCGGAGAGCGCGTATGCGTCGGCGGAGCGGCTGGCGGACGGCGATCGGGAACTGTTGGCTTCGATCTATGAACATCGAGGCGACGTGTTGGAGCGCCGCGGCCAATTGACGGCAGCGTTACCGCTTTATGAGCGGGCAATCGCGCTCAGCACGCGCCAGTCAGCGGCAGGACTGCGTCATAAGACGGGCGCGCTGCTATCGCGGTTGGGCCGGGCACGGGATGCGCTCGCCTCGTTTCGCGATGCTTTGGCGTTTAGCGAAGCCGGATTGCGGGCAAATAATACCGATGCGGTTCTGCTGCGGACTCGTTTGTGGTCGCTGGTGGGATTGGCGGACTTGTATCGGGCGCATTTCCGGACATTTCAGGCTACCAGGGCGGATGGACGCGCCTATCTGGAGCAGGCCCTGGAAGTGCAGGAGAGGCTTCGGGCGGTGGAGCCTTTCAATCAGCAATATATGCGGGATTGGGCGTTGCTGGAGCAGAGGGCGACGAGCGCCAACCTGGCGGAGGAGCGATATGAGGCGGCGCTCGGCCATGGGCGACAGGCCGTGGAGGCGTCCGAGACGTTGGGACGGCTAGCGCCTGGGCAGTCGCAGCCGGATGTATTGTTGGCTGTTTCGCTGGTGCGTCTGGCGAAGCCGCTGATTGCGACGGATCGTTTGGCTGAAGCGGAGGCGGCCTACGAGAGAGCGGAGAGGGCGTTGGAGACGGCTACGCAGCGAAACGCAGAAGAGGGCATCATCCTACGGGAGAGATATTACCTGGCGCGGGACCGGTTTGTTTTGGTGTACGCGAAAGCGACGGGGAAGCCGCCGACGGCCTCGATGCGAAGCGCGCTGCCGCTGCTGGAGTCGGCGATTGGATTGAACGAGGCGCTGCTGCGGCGGGAGCCGAACGCGGCCATTATTCGCGGGGACAGAGTGGAGTTATATGCCAATCTGGCCTACGTCCATGGCGACTTGGGAGAAACGCAGAAGGGATGTGAGGCTTATGGGATGGCCAGACAAATTGCGAAAGAAGACAAGCGGCCTCTGCGCGCAGCCGAAATTGAGATCTTTCAGGATCTTGCCAAGAAATTGCCGGCTTGCGGGACCGAATAAATGAAAAGCCGCCCCGGCCGGGGCGGCTTTTCATTTTCCAGTAGCAGCGAACTAGTCTTTGAGGACCTTGACGCGGATGTTCTTATAAAGGATGGTCGATTTCGGATCGTGGGCCTGGAGGGCGAAAGTGTTGCCGGCGCCGATGACGCGGCCGGGATTACCCTTGGGACCCTGCCAATCGCCGGGCTGCGTCCAGTCTGAAACCTTCTTTTCACCGACAAAGACCTGCACGTGGTTGCCTTTCACGATGATGTGTTCCGTGAACCATTCGTTGTCGCGAAACGCTTCCTTGTTGTCCTGCACGTTGTAAAGACCGCCGGTCTTCTTCCAGTCGCCGTGGGAGTTGTTGACCTGCACCTCGAAGCCCTTGTCGGGCCAGCCGATTTCCTGGTAGGCAGTGTGGAAATAAATTCCGCCGTTGGAGACCGGTTTGGTCATGACATCGACTTTCAATTCAAAGTTCTTGAAGTTCGGCTCCTTGCCCTTGAACGGGCCAGTGTAATACAGGTGGGCGCGTTTGCCATTGGCTACGATGGCCCCATCTTTCACCTGGAAGGCGTCTTCATTTTCTTTGGCTTTGGTCCAACCGGTGAGGTCCTTGCCATTGAACAACGCAGTAAAGCCCTTCTCGGGCTTGTCGGCGGCAAACATTGCCACGGCCGCCAGGCTAAACAGGAATACGGATCGCATCCTTAGACTGTAGCAATTCAGACGGCCGGAACGCCGGAGTGAATGCGGGAGCCGGGTTCCTGTTCGGAGATGATGCGGGCCTCGTGGTCGAGCATCTGTTCCCAGCGCATTTTGACTTCTGCTTGCGGCGCCATTTTATGTGCGAGGCGAAGGAACACCTTGTAGTGGCCGAGTTCGGAGGAGAACAGGGCCTTGTAAAAATTACGGAGTTCTTCATCCCCAGTTGTGTTGGCCAGGACGAAGAAGCGTTCGCAGGAGCGGGCTTCGATGAGGGCCGAGACGCAGAGGCGGTCGAGAGTTTCTCCGCTTTGACCAGCGCGAACCAAGGCGCGGAGGGCAGCGGCATAAAAGCTCTTATGGCCGCGCTCCATGCGACCACCGCGGCGCATGAGGATGCGGGTGACCTGCGAGAGGTGCGCGGTTTCATCGCGGGCGACACTGGTCATGGTTTCCACCCAACCCGGGGTCCACTCGTTGGGCCAGCGCGTCATCAATTCCATGGCATTCTGGGCTGCCTTCATCTCGAGGAAAGCGTGATCGATGAGCAGGGCAATCGGGTCCGCCATTGCGACGGAACCCCAGGCAAGCGGCGTGCGCGTACGCAGGGGCAGGGTTTTGATCTTCTCCTCTAGGTCAACAGGCACACTACCAAGTTATCGCGAAGAAGCCGGGGACTGGTACTCTGCGGAGAATGGGTTTGTTATCGAGACGCGGGTTGCTGGCCTCCGCCTTTGCTGGAATCGGGAAAACGCGGCTGAGCGCGTTGACGGACGAGGTTGGAGTCAGTGAGAGGGACGCCGTCGCGTTCTGCCGGCAATACGGCCTGGACTGGGTCGAGTTGCGGAATGTGCCGGGAACCAAGACAGGCTATTGGAAGCTACCGGCAAAGGAGCAGCGAGAGTTCGCGGGGCGTTTACGCGATGCGGGGTTGCGCGTGTCCTTTGTGGACAGCGGGCTATTGGCAGCTCCTCTTCCAGGTACTTTGCCAGTAAAGACTCCGGGCGCAGCGGAGGGGGAACGATTTGTGCGGCGGATGGAGGAACTGGACCGAGTATTGGAACTGGCCGCCGCTGTTGGGTGCAAAAAAGTACGTTGCTTTGGGGGGCGGCGGGTGGCCGATCCGGAAGGCGTTTTTGGGCAATTGGCGGATGTCATTGGACCGATGGCGGAGTATGCGGGCAAGGCGGGGGTACACTTGCTGCTGGAAAACGAATCCAGCTGCAACGTGATGACGTGCCGGGAGATGGCGCTGTTCGCACGGCTGGTTTCGTCGTCCTGGTTTGGGTTGAACTGGGACCCTGGTAACGCCGTGCGTAACGAAAAGGCGTTTCCAGAGGGCTATCAACTGCTTCCTGTTGCGAAGATCGGCAATGTGCAGGTGAAGGGGAAGGGAATTATTCCCGGGGGGCCGGATCCGGTGGATTGGGCCGGCATTTTGCCTGCGCTGGCGCGCGACGGATACAAGGGGCATGTCGGTTTGGAAACGCATACGGCGAACCGGCAGGCGGATTCTCACCCTGCGATGCAGGCGCTGCTCCGGTTGGCGGTGAGAACATAGAGATGTGGACGACGGAACAATAGGTTCTAAGAGCGCCGCGGACTCGCCCCTGAGCCCGCGGCGGCTGGTGACATTGGGGTTGTTGTTGGGGTCCTTCATGGGCTCGATGGAAGCGACGGTGGTGGCAACGGCGATGCCAACCATCGTTGGCCAATTGGGCGGGTTGAATATTTACGGCTGGGCCTTTTCGATTTATGTGCTGGCGTCTAGCGCGGGCATACCTGTCGCTGGAAAGCTTAGCGACATGTTTGGACGGAAGATCGTGTATGCGTGGTGCATGGGGCTGTTTTTGATTGCAAGCCTATTATGCTCGGTGGCGCCGACCATGCACTGGCTGATTGTGTTCCGGGGCCTGCAAGGACTGGGGGCGGCGGGATTACTGCCGCTGGCGATCATCATGATCGGCGATATGTTCACGTTTCAGGAACGAGCGCGGGTGCAGGGGTTCTTTAGCGGCGTGTGGGGCGTATCGAGCATTGCGGGTCCGCTCTTTGGCGGATTTTTGGTGGACAAGGTGGGCTGGCCGTCGGTGTTTTATATCAACGTTCCCTTTGGATTGTTGTCGGCGTGGCTGGTGTGGCATTGGTGGGTAGATCACCATGAATTAGCCAGCGGCAAGCCGTACATCGATTATCCGGGGGCGATTGCGGTATCGAGCGCGGCGATTATTCTGTTGCTCGCTCTTGTGGATATTGTGAGTTGGCATGGGCTGTTGCTTCTGGCGCTAGCGAGCGGCATCGCCTACATGGCTTACCGGGTGGAACGGGCTAGCGCGGATCCAATTATTCCGCTGCATTTGTTCCGGTGGAAGCTGTTTTCCGTGGCTATTCTTCACTCTGCCGTCATTGGGTGGTTGTTGAGCGGTTTGACGGCATATGTACCGCTATTTGTACAGGAAGTACAGAAGAGTTCGGCAACCGAGGCGGGTGCGGCTCTGTCTCCTCTGCTGTTGTCGTGGGTGATTGCGAGCGCCGCCTGTGCGCGCATCATGTTGAAGACAGGGTACCGGTTACCGGCGTTATGGGGAATGGGCGCCGTGGTGGCGGGAAGCGCTTTGCTCGTCTTTCTGCACGAGGGTAGTCCGCGATGGCTGGTGTTGTCCAGTATGACGGTGACAGGATTGGGATTCGGCTTTACGGTTCCCGCGTTGCTTATCGCTGTACAGACGACAGTGGACCGGCAAAATATGGGTGCGGCGACATCCATGATTCAGTTTGCGCGATCGATGGGCGGAAGCATTGGAGTCGGGGCGATGGGTGCGTTTTTGAATTGGCAAGTGACGCGGGCTGCCTTTCCGGTTGCCCTACAGCGCACCTTCTGGGTGGCGGCGATTGTGACTTTGGCTGGCTTAGCCACGACGTTTGCGGCTCCGGATATTTCCGCAGAGGAAATGAGCCGCCGTCCGGATGTGGGGCGGTCGAGTTTTGGTCCCGAGGGCGGCGAGGGGTAAGACCGCCCGAGGGATCGGGCCGCGGAGCATCAGCCGAACTCCGAGTTGCCAGACGAGGCGCGGCAGACGGCATATCCGCCAACGGCTGGGCATGGCTTGTCTGGCGGGATACGCACACCGGCTGAAGACGGAAGTCGCAAAAGGTGATGGATACGGACGCCCTATTGCGCGCACTATTTATGACAGCCGCCCTTTTCGATTTCCGGGAGGGGAGAGAGGGACCTTTCATGGCAGACGATCCGCAAGATCCGCATCCGGGCAGCGTATCCGGGGACCATCCGGAGTTTTCTCCGTTTCCCGTGCTGGTTTCCCCGACGACAGACGGGCGCGGGAAAAATACGATCCGGATGGACTTGATTCCGGTGGGTTGCTGGAAACTGGAAAACCTGCGTTTTCAATTTGGCTCGTCGTTTGTATTGCCGGAGAGCAAAGATGAATTCGCAGACTTGGGCGAGTTGCGCAAGAAACATGCGGGGGCTCCGCTCTCGGTTTTCGGGCATGCGGATCCGGTTTCGGATGACTCCTTTAACAAGGACTTGAGCGGCCGGCGCGCGGATTCCGTATATGGCATTCTTACGCGCGACACAGCACGCTGGGAGCGCCTTTACAAGACAGCGACCGCTGGGGATGGGTGGGGAACGGAGTCGGTTCAGCGGATGCTGGTTGCGTTGGGATTCGACGCCGGGCCGCCGACCGGGACCATGAACGCCCAGACGAAGGCGGCGGTACAGGACTTTCAGGGCAAGAATGGGCTGGGTACCGACGGCGATCCGGGGCCGAAGACGCGCGAGAAGCTATTTCTGGCTTACATGGAGTTCCTGTGTCCGCAGAAAGTGGAGAAAAGCGAATTCTTAGGGAAGGGCTCCGACAGCGGCGGCAAGGGCGACGTGCAGGGTTGCGGGGAGTTTAATCCGCTTCTATCGTTTTCGACGGCCGAGGACCAGGAGTTCAAGCGGCCTGAAAATAAGGCGAAGCGGGACTCTGACAACGAAGTAAACCGGCGGGTGATGGTGCTCTTATTCCGTCCGGGAACGGCGGTGAACGTCGAAAAATGGCCGTGCCCCCGCACGACGGAAGGAACCGCGGGATGCAAGAAACGATTTTGGTCCGACGGCGAACAACGGCGAACGCCACACGCGGAACGACGCGAGTTTGCCAAGAGCCAAGACACCTTTGCTTGCCGTTTTTATCATCGGTTGGTTGCCAGTTCGCCGTGCGAAGGAGTGGAACCAGTTCCCGATACGGTGAAAATCCGGTTATTTGACCGGCAGGCTCGGCCATTGCCATTTGCGCCTTGTGTATTGACCGAACCAGGGCAAGCTCCTCGCGCGATGCGGGCAGCGGCGGATGCATTTGTGACGATACAGCCCTCCGCGATTCCGGCGACGGTGAATGTGAAATGGAGCCGGCCAGGTTCCGGCGACAACGCGGGCTCGCCGCCGCCCAATGTGGCCGGACCGTTTGAGTTTGCACTGGACGTGGCTGTGGAAATTGCGGATCCGGAATCGGATGAGGCGGCGTTGACGCGCCTCAAGAATTTGGGGTACCCGCTGACGGTGGCCGAGACGCATATGGAGCAGGCTGATTGCATTCGCGCGTTTCAGGTGGACTACAAGCCGCGGTTTAGCGGTATTGTTGTGGACGGCACGCTAAACGCGGAGACGAAAACCGCAATCCGGACCGTTCATGATGCTTGCGACCCGGTGTTGAAGGGCCGGGGTATTACTCCGAGGTAGAGGAAATGGCCGATACTCCGAGCAGTTCGAAAGTCCGCACGCGGCCCGCGGTGCCGTCGCCGATCCGTATCCGCCGCAATGTGGTGACTATGGCGGCAAATGATCCAGTGCTCGTGTTCTACGGACGTGCAATTGGCGAGATGAAGACATTGCCGATTGCCGATCCACTCAGTTGGCGATATCAGGCTGCGATCCATGACTATCCGGCTCCAGGATCGGACCTTACCGCGCGGCAACTGCAGGACCCGTTTGCGGACGCGAGCGATGTGCTGCCGTCTGACGCTGACCGGACGCGGTTCTGGGGCGTTTGCCAGCATGCCTCCTGGTTCTTTTTACCGTGGCACCGCATGTATCTTCACTTCTTCGAGAAGATTGTGTTGCGCCATGTTGTACGGCTAGGCGGGCCAGCCGATTGGGCCTTGCCGTATTGGAACTACAGCACTTCGGATGCGGCGCGGCGTTTGCCGGAAGCGTTTCGAAGTCCGACGCTGGCAGATGGCAGCGTGAACCATTTGTTTGTTGGAGAGCGTGATCCGCGCGCAAACGCAGGGAACGATTTCGCTGACGCGGGAGCAACGGCCACAACTGCACTTTCCGAGACTGTCTTCGCCGGACCACCCGGGGGAACGGGCGGCTTCGGCGGCCGGTTTACCGTGGCCCACCATGGTTCCGGAGGCGATGCGAAAGGCGCAGTGGAACGGTTGCCGCACGATGCCATGCATGGAGCGGTGAGCGGCCCGACGGAGCCGCGTTTGCCCAATGGACGGCAACGGGGCTTTATGGGAAGTTTCGTACGGGCTCCGCTAGACCCGATATTTTGGATTCATCATTGCAATATTGACCGGCTGTGGTCGGAGTGGAGACGCCTGGGCCGGTCCAATCCAACGGAGGCTTCCTGGCGAACGGCCGTGACGTTCTCTTTTCATGACGCGGCGAGCAATATCGTGGACATGACGTCCTCGGATGTCGAAGAGACGAGACCTGCTCCGTTGGCCTACATTTACGATGACGAACCCATATGAGACAAGCTGCCTGTTTTCAGCCGCCGTTGCTCCGGGCCGGATTGTTGCCTGCGCTGGCTCTTGCTGTTTTTTGTGGACGCGTTACGCCACAGCCGCCGAAACCTAAGGAGATTTCCATGCAGACGCCCCCGAAATCCGAAGATCCGAAAAAACCGGCTGCAAAAGCCCAGCCGATTCCCGAAATGATTGGCGCGACGGAAGCTCCATTCGTGGTGGAAAAAGACCAGACCCATATCAGCCTCGTTCTGCACGCTCCGCGAGGGCCGGCGCTCGTTCGGGGGCCCGCGCTGCCGGGAGTGGCTCGTACAGACGGAAGTACGGTGCGGATTATTCTGCGCGTCGAGAACATCACGGGAACCGAGATGGTTCCCGACCTGAACCTCTACCTGAATCTTCCTAAGGGGGAGCCGGCGGACAAACATCCGGAGCTGTTGGCTGGACGTTTGCCTCTATTTGGACTGGCGGAATCTAGTTCGGGCGAGGACGGGCAGACGGGCAACGGATTGTTTCATGCTCTGGATATCACGGCGGTCTATGGACGTTTATTGCGAGACAACGATTGGGACGGAAAGTCACTACGTGTCTCCTTTGTTCCTACGCTTCCGAATAGTTCCAAAGTGCGTGTGGGGCGCGTGAGCGTGTACATCGCATGAATTCCGCGATTTCCGAAGCGCGTACGGGCTGGGCGGAGGCTGCGCGGGATTTCGCCTGGTCTCACCCGGAGTGGTGGACCGCGGGGCTTGGGGGGGCGGCCTGGTGCGCCGTGTTGTGGCATGGTTGGCGGCACGCCGGTCACCGGATGGGATTTGCGACGGAGTGGACACACTGGGTGTTGATGGTGACGGCGATGATGTTTCCGCTGCTGCGTGAGCCGGTGGAGGCAGCGGCGTCCGGTAGTCTGTGGGGCCGGAGAAATCGTGCCATTGGGCTGTTTTTATTAGGCTATTTGGGCATTTGGGCCGCGCTAGGCGGTATGGTCGCCTGGATGCGGGCTTTCCGATGGGCCGGAGGGGATGCCGCGGCCGCAGGGGGATTTTTGGTTGCAGCGCTGTGGCTATTGACGCCCTGGCACCGGCGGGGAATGATGGGTTGTCACCGGCGAGTACCGTTGGCTCCGATGGGATGGAAGGCGGATTGGGACTGTTTGCGCTTCGGAGGCCTGATAGGAGGGGCGTGTGTGCGGAGTTGCTTTCCGGTAATGTTTGCCTGCGCGTTGGCGGGGCATGGCGTGTTGGCGATGGGCGCCGGCGCGGCGGCCGCTATCTTCGAGCGCTGCTATTTCCGTCCCAAGTTGCGCGAGGCGGGTGCGGTATTGATCGCAGCGGCGCTGATTTATGTGGCTATGGCGTTTCGATAGATAGAAAATGAGGCATTGATGAGTTGGTCCGCGTGGATTGCCTTTGTCCTATTATTTGTCGCAGGCGCTTGTGCAGGACAGCCATTTCCGATGCGCTACCGGGCGGATTTAAGTCCGAGCGGCGAAACGCTCGTATTGCAGGGCGCCGGGTGGCGATTTGAGACGGATGCGATTACGGGAGCGGGATGGACGACCGTTTATACGGCTGATTTTGACCGGGACGGGCAGCAGGATTTTTTAATTGCTTCTCACTCTCCCGGCAATGGGAATTGTGGGAGCGCTACAGATGTTACCGTGCTGCTTTTCGATGCAGTGCGCCGCCCTAGCGTCTGGTCCTTCACGACGTATATTCCAAGCAGTAAACTCTTTCCGAACGCAAGCTTTCCGTTCCAACCGATTTGGGCCATGAAATTGAACGGGCGTGCGCTCTTTCTGCCGACTGATTGCAGCGGCGCCGTTGTAGGTGCATTCGCGCCGCACAATGGCCGCATGGAATCGCGACAAGGGATGGAGTTGGCGCCTTATGCGCGTTGGACGGGGCCACTGTGGTGGGCCAAAGAGGAGGCGTCTGTACCGTCCAGCAGAGTAACAGGTTCTGTTAACCGGATTGCGCTATCCGGCAACACGCTCGAGGTGGAAATTGGACGGAAGTGGGTAGCAGGTCAGCCGCGGGTGACTGTGGTAGATTCTGCCCGATCCAGGACGATTCGCGTTGGTACTTCCTGGAATGTGTTGCTGGAGGCACTGAGGAACGGGTGGACGGCGAAGGAAATGAACCAGAAAGACGAATGGCAGTTTAACTCCTTACCGGTCCAGAAGGCGCAAACGATAAATGCACAGTGGGAGACGGTCGGGCGGATTACCGGAAATAGCGGCCGCGAGGGAGATTGCCGGTATTTTTCAGTCGAAAACGAGGTCACACGGGTTTGCGGTGCGCGGTGGCTCCGGGTAAGCGGTGGAACACGAGAATCGGTTAGACCCGATGGCCGGGCCGTGTTCGTGTCGCACACGGCGATGGACCATACGGTTTCTTCCACTGTCCGTTTTCAGTCTCCCTGGGGCGCAGCAACTTTGACAGGCGCCGTTTGGACGGGAGCGCATTGGATTGGACAGTGGGGGCCTCGCCGTTTTTCCGTGCATGACCGGGACGGGAAGTTGTTATTCGCCAATCTGGAGCTGGCGGAAGATGGAATCCTTGTCTCGGCGCAGGGCGGGTTGAGCCTGCTTCGCGCCGATGGTACGACAGTGACATTGCCAGGCCGTATTCTGCTATCCAGGCCGTAAGCGCCTTTCGCGCTGTCCTACGTGGATGAGTATGCTGTCAGCATGAACCTTTCGCGGCGCGCGTTGCTTGCGGCGGCAGTAGCGGACCGTCGGCCCCGGGTGGCTTGTGTTCTGAACACCTGGTTCCCCAACTCACATGCAGATGTGTTCATGAGCCGGTTGCTGGACGGATACCGGTTGGATGGCGTCAGCCACCGGCCGCGGGTCCGTGTTGTCAGTCTCTATGTGGATCAGTTTCCGGTTAACGACATGGCGCGGGAACAGGCGGCTGAATATGGGATTCACTTGTACTCGTCCGTTCGTGAGGCATTGTGCGCCGGCGGCGACGCGTTAGCGGTGGATGGCGTTGCCGTTATCGGGGAACACGGCGACTATCCGAAGACGGCGCGCGGGAATTTTCAATATCCCCGCAAGAAGCGTTTTGACGAAGTGACAGCCGAGTTTCGCCGCGCTGCCCGGGTGCTGCCGCTAATGAACGATAAGTATTTGGCCTTCGAATGGAAGGACGCGAAGGAGATGTATGACCGTGTACGAAGTGACAAAATTCCGTTCTTCTGCGGGTCTTCGCTACCTCTTACCTGGCGCCGTCCGGCGCTTACGTTTGACCGGGGAATTGCCTTGAACGAGGTGCTGGCTGTCTCTTTCTCCGATTTGGAGGAGCATGGGTATCACGCGATCGAGTTGATGCAGGCGATGGCGGAGCTGCGCAAGGGCGGCGAGACAGGCGTGGCGGAGGTGCGGTGTGTGGAGGGTGACGCGGTGTTTCACGATCCGTTCTGGGCACGCGATTTGCTGGAGGCGGCTCTTCGGCACCGCGTCAATGCGGTTCCAAAAAACGATGCGCCGCCCCAGGCGATTTTTGTGCGGTACCGGGATGGAGTGAAAGGGACAATTTTGAATTTGAACGGGCAGGCGCGTGACTACCTGTTTGCGGCGCGGGATGCGGCGGACCGCGTCTACTCGTCGTGCTTCTATATCCAACTCTACGTACATAACCATTGGGGGTTTATGGTTCGCCATTTTGAAGATCTTGTGTTGACGAAGCGGACGCCGTTTCCTACGGAGAGAACTTTATTGTCGAATGGCGTGATGCTGGCTGGGTTGGAATCGAGAATTAGGGGCCATGAATGGTTGCCTACTCCAGAGTTGGACATCCGTTACTAAGCAGGCTAGCGACGTGATAGTTTGAACGGCGTATGTTTACCCGGCGTTCGGTGTTGATGAGTTTGGCCGCTCCTTCGAATCGAGTGCGTATCGCGCTGATGGGGGTACGGGGACGGGGCAAGAGCCTGGCGGCCGCGTTCGCTTCCCTCCCTGATGTAGACATCGCCTATGTGTGTGATGTCGATTCCAGCGTGGTGGGCCCGGTGTTGGAGTTAATTGAAAAGTCTGGCCGGCAGCGGCCCCCGGTGGTGAGTGATTTCCGGCGTTGCCTGGACGATCGGGGCGTCGACGCCATCGTGATGGGTACTCCGCTGCATTGGCATGCGCCGGGAACGATACTCGCGTGTTCCGCGGGAAAAGACGTCTATGTGGAAAAGCCGGTATCGCACAATATCCGGGAAGGGCGGTGGATGGTGGAGGCCGCCCGTAGGCACCAGCGAATCGTGCAAGCCGGGACGCAACTGCCGAGCGTGCCGGTGACCCAACGATTTCACGACTACGTGCAGTCCGGGAGACTGGGCCGTGTCATGATGGCCAAGGTCTGGAATGTTCAGATGCGCCGAAATATTGGGCATAAGGCCGACGAGTCCGTGCCGGCTGGACTGGACTACGATATCTGGACGGGTCCACTCCCCATGATGGCGTTCAACAGGAATCGGTTCCACAGTACAGTCAATTGGCATTGGCACTATGGGTGCGGAGATATTGGCAACGACGGGGTCCACGAGTTGGACATCGCGCGACGGGCACTTGGGGTTTCGCTGCCGCAGGTTGTCTCGGGTATGGGAAAGAAACTGTATTTCGATGACGATCAGCAGACGCCGGATACGATGAACATCAGCTACGATTACGGCGACAAGGTCATTCAATATGAACAGCGGTTGTGGAATCCCTATGGTTTGGAGACGTGCGACAACGGGGTGGCCGTCTATGGCGACCGAGGCATGGCGCAGTTCGGGCGATTCGGCGGACGGCGGTGGAGCTTCCGGGTGTTCGGTGAAAAGCACGAGCTTGTCGCAGAGGATCAACACGAAGGCGGCTCTCTGGACGTTCCGCATGTGCGCAATTTTGTAGACTGCGTACGTTCGCGGAACAGGCCGCGCGTAGATATTGAGGAAGGCCACCTTTCGACGGCACTGGCGCACCTGGGAAATATTGTGGCCCGAACGGGGCGTACAATCCGATACGACGAAAAGAAGGAATCGTTGGAAGGAGACGCGCAGGCGACAGCGCTGATAGGCCGGGATTACCGAAAGCATTGGTCGACGCCGCGAGGATAAACGAAGATGCAAAGACGAGAATTTATGCAAGTTTTGCCGGCATTGGCGGCGGGTCCCGAACGCGTCGATGTTGCGTTGCTCACCCACGCCGATGGGCCGCACCTGAGCGCCTATATCGAGGGCCTGGCTAAAACGCCGGAGGTTGGACGGGTGTGGGTGGCGGACGCTGCCACCGAGACGATGGCTCGACGCGGACTGGGCGAAAAACTGGCAGGCGTGTATCCAGATGCCGCGGCTTTGCTGCGCGCACAAAAACCGAAGCTGGCTATTATTCCCATGGAGGCGAAATTGGCCCCGCCCGTGGTCGATGCCGCGCTGGAAGCGGGATGCCATGTGATGGCGGAAAAGCCGGCGTGCGTGCGGGCAGAAGACTTCGCGAAGTTGGCGGCGAAGGCGAATGCGCGGAAGCAGATGTTATTGCTTGCGTTCGCCAATCGTCTCGATCCGTTGATGAAAGAAGCGCGGCGCCTTGTGCAGGGCGGCGCAATCGGCCGTATGTATGGGATGGAAATGCACATCATCGCCGACCAAACACGCCTGACTCGAACTGCCTATCATAATACCTGGACGGCCCAGAGGGGGCGTGCCGGCGGTGGACATCTAATTTGGCTCGGGATTCATTGGCTGGATCTGGCAGCTTATATTACCGGATCGCCGGTGACGGAGATTGCGGGGTTTACGGGGAACGTCGGGAAGCAACCGATAGACACCGAGGATTCCGCGGCGATGGCGCTGCGTTTTGCCAACGGTAGTTTTGGCACTCTGACGTCTGGATACTATCTCGACCGCAGCAAGCAGTTGTACCTGAAGTTCTGGGGCGAGAAGGGGTGGGTGGAAATGCAGCCGGACCGTACCGACTTCACGTTGCTTTGGCAGGTTAACGGCCATGAGGTACAACAATCGAAGCCGGCTGGTCCCAACGGGTACACGGCGTGGGTTCGGCACGTGACACGGGCGGCGGCGGGCCTGGAGGCTCCGGTCTTGACAGCGGACGAGAGCCTCCAGGCTTTGCGAACCGTATTCGCCGGTTATCGCGCGGCAGAAACCGGGCGGACGCAACGGACGAGTTAACCCGCTACCAATCGGCTACTGACCCATCGCGCCGGAAAACATCCATGGTGACTTCCGGTTGCCAGGGGTGTTTCTCCGCCTCTGTTTCATTGATGTCGATGCCAAGGCCGGGACCAGTGGGCGGCAGCGCGTGGCCCGCTTCAATAGGGATCTGGCCGATCACCACATCTTTCCGCCATGGAACGTCTTTGCGCACCACCTCCTGAATGAGGTAGTTGGGAGTGGCGAAGGCGACATGGGTACAGGCGGCGGTGGAGATAGGTCCTTGTGGGTTGTGGCAAGCGACGGCGATGGAGTAAACCTCCGCCATAGCCGCAATCTTGCGCACCTCACTGATTCCGCCGCAATGGGAACAATCCGGTTGCGCGATGGCGCAGGCGCGCTTTTCGAAAAGTTCCCGGAATTCCCAACGGCCGACCAGGCGTTCTCCAGTGGCGATAGGAAAGGGCAGCGCACGCGCCACTTCCCGCAGTCCATCAATCGACTCCGGCCAGCACGGTTCTTCGTACCAATAGAGGTTGTAGTCGATGAGCATGCGGCCAAACTGGATAGCAGCGGCGGGCGTGGTGCGGGCGTGCAGGTCCAGCATGATGTCGAGCCCGTCTCCGCCAGCTTCCCGCATCGCCTCGACACATTTTGCGGCCCGTTTCAGGGCAGCGGGAGATTCGATGGGGTCACTTACGGGAATCGGCATTGACTTAAGCGCGGTAAAGCCTTCCTCCATGCTCTGGTAAACCTTTTCGGCGAACTCGGACGGTTCCAGAATGCCGTAAATGTCTTCCAGTTTGCCGCCGCCCAGGTGATCATAAAACCTGAGGCGGTCGCGAACAGGGCCGCCCAGTAGTTCGTGAACAGGCCGGCCAAGTTCTTTGCCCTTGATATCCCAGAGGGCTTGATCAATGCCGCTCATGGCGGTGTAATTGATGATTCCGCCGCGCCAGAAGTATTGGCGGTGCATGATCTGCCAAAGGTGTTCAATCCGCCGGGGGTCCTGGCCGATGAGAAGTACTCCGAGATCTTCTACAGCGCCGACGACGGACTTGGTTTTCCACTCCAAGGTGGCTTCTCCCCAACCGTAAAGGCCGGGTTGATCGGTTTCTACTTTGACGAAAATCCAATTGCGCATGCGGGCATGGACGACGCGGGTCAGAATACGGGTGATTTTCATGTCGAAATCAACAGCGTATCGCGGGAGGATGGAGAGATGGAACTGGCGTTTCGTCAGGTTGATGTAGCAGCGGAGTTGCGGCGATTGCGCACTTTCGACTTGCAGGTATTTGGGCCTGCCGATGCCTTCCCAGCGGCGTATTGGAGGCAGTGCGAGGCTTGGTGGATGATCGTCGATGGGCGGAGGGCGGGCTGCTGCGCCTTTCAGCGAGACATGGAGTTCGGAGACGATCTGGCGAGCGGCGATCAGGCAGCGGACGGGGTGCTCTACATCAGTTCTACCGGGCTATTGCCGAAATATCGGGGGCAGGGGCTTGGTCACGTGATGAAGGCCTGGCAGGTTGCTTTTGCGCGCCGGAACGGATTCGCTCGCGTTGTGACGAACACGAGAGCAGGGAATGCGGTAATGCTGGCGCTCAATGAGCGATACGGCTTCCGTCGAATACGTGTGACCGACGGGTATTATTTGGAACCCGAAGAGGCGACGGTGGTCATGGAATTGAAGCTCTAGCCGGCTTTGGGCCACAAGTTCCGGACGGACTTGCGGTTGACGAGTTCTTTCCATCGTGCGTCGAAGGTCTCGGCGACCTGGGGACAGCCCGCTAGCGTGGCTCCAAGACCGAGTTGGACATGGGGTTGTGCCACCACCTCCTCGAAGATGAGCCGCTCACGCACTTCTGTCCAACGGTCCGTGAGGCCGCCGGAATCCAAAAGGACTATCCGGTCGCCCGCGATTCCGTAGTTTTTCAGGTGGGCGTCCAGCGAGAACAGCCCCCGGCGCCAAGCTGACTGGCGCAATTCCAGAAATCGCTCCAGCCAGAGCGCAATCTCCGCGAACTCATGCCGCGCAGCGAGTTGGGCGAGGTGCTCGTCCAGTGTGGCTTCGACTCTTGCGGTCGCCTCGGAAACGGTCAAAAATCCCGGCCAGCCTCCAATTTCCACCCGGACTGGAGGGAAGGCGATTACCTCCGGGACAAATGATGTGCCATCAAGGAGCGTGCGGGCGAGGCGTTCCCCACGGCGATCCCGGGTGAAGTAGAGACGCCAGACGTCTTTCACATGGGTGGACAGCCAAACGCTCCGCGGTACGACCTTCATTACCGCTTCCACAGAAATACGAAGGAGGCGCAACCGCCGCGAAGGGCGTCTTAGGAAGGGACGCGGTAGCCATTTCCAAAGTAGGATAAGGGCCACCACCTCTGAGGGCGTGCGTGGCCTTTTGACCACCCAGTGTGCGGAGGCGTAAACCACCTTTCCGATCCCTTCCCCCAGACGGCGAAGGGGGCCTTCCGTCAACTCGACCGGAGCTTGGCGTAGAACACGGGGAGCAGCCATGATGCGACCTATGACCTAAAGGTACGCCTAAATCCGGTAATGGCCAAACAAAAACAGCGCGTCAACCGAGGCTGGCGCGCTGTTTAAGCGTTGTTGCGGGAGAAAACTAGGGCTTTACGGCCTCGCGGGACGCAATCACGCGATCCAGCATGCCGTATTCAACCGCCTGTGCCGGGTCCATAATGTAGTCGCGGTCCACATCGCGGGCGATCTTGTCTACGGGTTGTCCGCAGGCGTCAGCGAGGATTTTGTTGAGAGATTCCCGCATACGGAGGATTTCCCGCGCGTAAATGTCGATGTCTGTCGCCTGCCCTGCCAAACCGTGCATGGACGGCTGGTGAATCAGGATGCGGGAGTTCGGGAGACTGAACCGTTTCCCTTTCGTGCCGCAGGCAAGTAGAACAGCGGCCATGGAGGCTGCCTGTCCCACACAGTAGGTGGTGATATCCGGCTCGACGAGATTCATGGTGTCGAGAATGGCAAGGCCCGCGGTGATGGATCCGCCGGGAGAATTGATATAGAGAGAGATGTCCCGCTCGGGATCTTCGGCGGCCAGGAATAGCATCTGCGCGATGATCAGATTGGCGACGGC
>DASTML010000109.1:0-19562 GCA_035714175.1 Bryobacteraceae bacterium
CAGCCGCTCCGTCGTCGGCGCGCCGAGTGCGAAATGACGGAAAAGACCAGGACTTGCGAATACAACCGAATCCCTGCCGCCTGCTATCCCCTCTGAGTTCTTCGCCAACTCCCGCAAGGGATCCAGGATCGGATCCATAGGCTCCAGGAATCTTCTTCGGCTGAGTTCGTCGCTTGCCTCTCGTAGTAGCGTCCGCATGCGTTCAACGCTTGGTGAATCTGCGGCCCCAGGGTGACGGGCAGGTAAGTACACCGTAACGAAAGGGCCTTTGGCGGCACAGATCTCTTGGAGAGGATCTCGAGATATCAGATCTAGAACTTGATCCGATACCTTGGTGGTTGGTTGTTGCGATAGAGACGTTTTCATAATTGCGCTTTCTCAACGATGTGTTTGAAGGAGACTCTCACGCGACGGCGACCGATGTTTTATAGCCCGCATTAGATTCCAACTGAACATGGGGACGCCACCGTGTGGCCCAACTGGGGAGTTCCAGTTCGCTGGCAAGGAGCGTAGACAGAACCCGATTAGGATCACCCAAGTCATTCCAGGCAATTTCTCCCAGAGAGGTCGTCATCAGGCGATTCGCTCCAGGCGACAATACCTGCCGCGAAAAATCCGCAGGAGCGAGTTGATCGTAGAGATGATCGGGAACCAATGTTTCATGGTTTGCGGTCGAGAACTTGCCGTTAGAGCGTAGCGTTTGTAGAAGGCATGGCGCCGAGGCCCGAGCCAAGTCAATAAACGCTTGTATGTGAGCCACCATAACGAAGGTATTCCACAAAGAACCGCTCCTGAGTAGGCGTTCCGCAACCGAGAGCGGCGGCTTTTCCTGAAAACCAGCGACGTGAAACGCCACACAGGCGACTTCTGCAACAGGGTTGCCCACTTCAATCCATCCATACTCGATTTCCGGAGCTGTCGGCTGCGCTCCTAAAAGAACGATGGCTCCAGACCGCGCCTGCGCAATCGAGAATGCTGAATCTAACGCCGTCGTGAACTGACTCTCGCTGGAGTAGTAGTGGTCACACGGAAGCACGGCGACGATGGCATGCGGATCCATTTCTGCGATTCGAAGTAGCGCAGTTAGAATGGCTGGTGCGGTTCCCTTGTTACTAGGCTGAACGATCCTGTTGGTCATCCCACCTTCGAGATCTCGAACGTAATAGCTTTGGTGTGCTCTAGTTAGCGAGTAGAGAACTTGATCAGGGCTGATGCTCCGTTCGGCCCGTTGTCGCGCCTCTTGCACTAGCGACAACCTTCCAAGCAACTTGCAGAACTGTTTGGGACGGTCATCACCACAGATGAATTGCGTGAGCGGTCTGAGCCGAGTGCCATCGCCTCCGGCCAATACAAGCCCCCAGCGTCGAGCGCGGCAGGCCTCAGTTGAGATTGGACGTACGTGGCCAGTCTCCGCGCGGTTCAAATCTGTTTCGTTCCTAGGTGTCGTCCGCATTCTCGCCGTTAGCCTTTCTAAACTTTGTGTGGATGGGTGCACGCTAGGGACCAAACCGAGCTCGCTCCCTAGGGTCTCCCGCGTGAAGCTCAACTGACAAAACTCATAGCTAGCAAGCAGCTTGCCAATCCAAGCAGCTTGTCAATCAATGATGGCGGCGTTCATGACCACGCTCACTCGGCGTGGCTGTTTAGGTGCATTGGAGACCCTCAAATGGACCGACCACAAAAACGTCAGCTATTCTTCACCGGTTTGAACGTCCTTGTGATTGCAATCATGTTCTACGCAGTAAATCGCTACTTTGCGTATACTGCTCCAAAACAAGTTTCCTATAGCGACTTTCTGACGGCTCTTCGTGCAGACACCCTGGCAAATGTCCAGGTCAAGGAGCGCGAACTGGTCGGCACTTTGAAGGCCGATACGTCAAAGTCTAAGCCTTCTCAAGAGCTTACGATTACAGCGACGCGTTTGCCCGGAGTAGACGAGTCCCTCCTTCTCAAAGAACTTGACGCCCACCCGGTTAGTTTCGGCGGCCACATCGACCAAGTGTCGGGGGGCTGGAATCTCCTGGGCTGGATTTTCCCGTTTTTGGTCATTGCGCTCATTTATGGAGCGGGTATGCGCCGTATGGCGCAGGGCGGCGGCGCCCTTACCTTCGGCAAGAACCGGGCCAAGATTCATGACGAGTCTGCCCGCATACAAGTCACGTTCGAAGACGTGGCGGGCGTTGACGAGGCCAAGTTGGAACTGGAAGAGGTTGTCGACTTCCTGCGGCAACCCGCCAAATATCAGAAGCTCGGCGGACGCATACCCAAAGGCGTTCTGCTCGTGGGCCCGCCCGGCACCGGTAAGACCTTGCTTGCCAAGGCCGTGGCCGGTGAGGCTCGCGTTTCCTTCTTCTCAATTTCAGGCTCAGAGTTCGTAGAGATGTTCGTAGGAGTCGGCGCGGCGCGAGTGCGCGATCTGTTCGAGCAGGCGAAGCAGAAAGCGCCCTGCATCGTCTTTATTGACGAACTGGATGCAATCGGGAAATCGCGCAGTTCGGGAAGAGCGATCGGTTTCAGTAACGATGAGCGAGAACAGACACTGAATCAATTGCTGGCGGAGATCGACGGCTTTGACTCGTCCGAAGGCGTGATCATCATGGCGGCGACGAACACTCCCGAAGTCCTGGATGCGGCGTTGCTTCGTGCTGGCAGGTTTGATCGCCAAGTTCTTGTAGATCGTCCGGATCTCAAGGACCGGATAGCGATTCTCAAGATACACGCACGGCGAATCGTCATGGCCGAGAGCGCCGACTTGGCGACGATTGCGGCTCGAACCCCCGGCATGGTGGGAGCCGATCTAGCCAATATCGTTAATGAGGCTGCGCTTCTCGCGGTACGCCGCGGCGGCAAACAGGTGGAGATGCGCGATCTCGAGGCGGCCGTGGACCGTGTGATGTTGGGTCTAGAGAAAAAGAGCCGGGTTATGAGCACGGAAGAGAAGGAACGTGTCGCGGTTCACGAAGCCGGCCATGCGTTGGTGGCTCTTTCGGTAGAACATAGCGACCCGCTGCACAGAGTATCCATCATTCCGCGTTCTATCGGGGCACTGGGATACACACTGCAACTACCCACCCAGGAGCGCTATCTGATGACTCAGCCCGAGTTGGAAGATCAAGTCGCTGTGCTCCTGGGTGGACGGGCAGCGGAGGAAATTCATTATGCTGGCGTGATCTCCACAGGGGCTTCGGACGATCTTGAAAAGGCCACAGCTTTAGTTCGCCAGATGGTCACCCGGTTCGGGATGAGCAGTCCCCTCGGGTTACTGACTTACGGGCGTTCATCAGCCGGCCCGTTTCTAAAATCGCCATTTGATCTCGAAGAGCGCAACTATAGCGAGCAGACGGCCGAACGGATCGATGACGAATCCCGGCGCATCGTGGATGAGACCCATAAACGTGTTATGGAGATCCTGCTAAAACGACGAGAACCGATGGAGCGAATTTCTCATGCTTTAATTCGCAAGGAAACACTTGATCGCGCTGAATTGGACTTGCTTCTGAAGGCAAGCGAACAGGACACAGCCACCGAAGCGCCGCTAAGCACTGGCAAGCCCTGACGTTTATGCCCGTCGAATCACCAAGGACGCACTTCGGATCCCCTGGCGCCAATCTTGCAAGGAAGCTACAAACTGAGAGCATGGAGCCTTCTCGTATCGATCAACTGAAGGCGGAATTCGGCAGACTCACTCTGATCCTGATCACTCTGCTCACTTTGGGGAGTGGTTGGCTCAATCTCTACTCGGTTAGCCATCACAATGGAGTGATTCGGATCGAACTCCTACGCCGAATCTTCCCGCTAGAGTTGCTGCGCTTCTCCCATTTTGCGACTTTACTGCTGGGGATGGCTCTGGTAATCGCCGCCGTTAACATTGCCAAACGGAAACACCGGGCCTGGGTATGGACCATAGTTCTCAGCGGCTCCTCAGCTGTGTTTCAAGTTCTCCGCGCGAGGGCTTATGAAGAGGCGGCCGTTTCAGCGGTGTTATTTCTGGCACTTTGGCTGACTCGGCGGAATTTCTCCGTACGCAGCAGATCGCTTGGCTGGGCCGACTCGTTGGTGGGCTTGTCTGTGGCAATTGGGGCGCTGTTGTTCTATGGCGCCGCTGGTTTTTACTACCTTGACAAAACCGACTTTGGCGTCGAGTTCGGCTTGTGGGACTCCATGGTCCAGACGATACGCTTGGTCACTCTAACCCGGGATTCCGCTCTCGTTCCGTACACCCGGCATGCGGCGTGGTTCCTCGATTCGATCTCGCTGCTCAGCGCGGCAGCGATCGCCTACAGCATGTACGCGATTTTCCGGCCTGTGCTCTACCAACTTCGAACCCATCCTGTCGAGGTCGAACAAGCACGGCGCATCATCGCGGACCATGGACGATCCTCTCTGGACTTCTTCAAGGCTTGGCCGGAAAAAAGTCTATTCTTCTCTCCTACGGGATCGTCCTTTCTGGCGTATCGTGTGGGCGGCGGATTCGCCGTCGTACTGGGCGATCCCATTGGCCCCTCGGAGGAACTGGAGCAACTCGTACGGGAGTTCCTCGCATTGTGCCATGACAACGACTGGCGCGTTTGTTTCTATCAGGCGCTCCCCGATGCATTGGAGCTGTATCACCGTGTCGGCCTCCACCGGCTCAAGATTGGAGACGACGCAATCGTCGATCTGACTCAGTTTGCACTCGAAGGGACGGCCAGCCGGGCGTTTCGTGGCAAGGTACGTCAACTCGAGAAGCGAGGCATAACGACGCGTATCTATGAACCACCCATTCCACCGGATGTGCTCGCGGCAGCTCGCAGTGTGAGCGATGAGTGGCTTCACATTCCGGGCAGGCGGGAGCATGGCTTTTCGCTGGGCTGGTTCCATGAATCCTATGTTCGGAATACCCCCTTGTTCGCTGTCGAGGACACAGGCGGGATGATGCTGGCGTTCGCAAACATCATCCCTTCTGGGCGAAAGGGAGAGGCCACGGTCGATATGATGCGGCACCGCCGGGAGGCGCCAAATGGCATCATGGACTTCCTCTTCGTCAAGCTCTTCCTTTTCAATAAGGAGCTTGGATTTCATCGCTTCACTCTCGGAATGGCGCCGATGGGTGGATTCCGGGCAGGAGAAAATGCGGCCCCGGCGGAGCGAGCTGTCCATTCCTTCGTTCGCCACCTCAATTTCCTGTTTAGTTTCCAGGGGCTGCGAGCCTACAAAGCCAAGTTCGCCTCCTTCTGGGAACCTCGCTACCTCTTCTTTCAACAACCTTTGGATCTGCCGCGTATTGGACTCGCCCTGCGGCTGGTTTCTGGGGTCAGATCGGAAAGAACCTTCCCATCGTCCAAGGCTGCGCAGATGAAAAGCGTACTCCGCTTGACGTGGAGTTGGGCAGTTGCAGCAGCATGCCTGCTGTGGGTATTCCACGATACCGAGTTGTCGAAACTGGCTGAGCATTTCCGGGGAATCCGTTGGTCGTGGGTTCTTGCCGCCGTCGCTTGCGACATCGGCAGTTATTGTTTTGAAGGGATCCGGTGGGGCCGTCTGCTCCGGCCCATCGGAAAGCTTCCCTTCCGACGGGCCGTGCAGGCGATCTATGCGGGACTATTCACAAACGAAGTATTGCCTATGCGTGCAGGAGACATGGTGCAGACCTACTTGGGTGGGCGGTTCATTGGGTGCCCTTTTGCAACCGTTCTTCCGTCCATCATGGTCGGAGCCCTGATCGATGGCTTGTGGGTCGTGTTCGCCCTAGGAATCGTCGCAGAAGTCATTCCACTTCCGTCTTCTGTCGTTTCAATCGCCCGCTGGTTCGCAATTGTTCTAGCTACGATGGGAGGAGTCCTGAGCGTGGTGATCGCGCGTCGCCCGCGAACAAGGGAAAGCCGGCCGCTTCCATCAACAGTTGGATGGCAGGGGAAGGTAAAACTCTTCTTGCGGCAGTTGGTCGGTGGCCTTGAACAAATGCGACCGATTCCAGACTTAATCCCCGCGTTCGTCTATTCCGCCGGGATTGTCGTACTTCAGGGACTGAGCTTCTGGCTCATTATGAAGGCGTATGGATTGAACATTGCGTTCTTTGCCGGTGCGACTGTCTTTTTGATCGTACATATAAGCTCTGCTGTTCCGGGCGCTCCTTCGAACATCGGCTCGTACCAACTCGTTACGGTCCTCGGACTTCAAATGTTCGGCATTGATAAGACGCAAGCCGCCGGCTTCTCCATGGTCGTCTTTGTTCTCTTGACGTTGCCGTTCTGGATCATCGGTCCTATCGCTCTGGCGCGTTCTGGTCTCAAGCTGAATACGATTCCTCAGAAACTTCATCAGTGGGCAGCGTCCTGAGTAATCGGCGCTGCCCAGATGAATTCGCTGTTGCAACGTTTGGAAGCAGACTCCTGAAGGAGACTGCGGGAGGAAGCGCAACGGGGCGGACTCGATCCGCCATAGTGCATTCAGGCTGCCAAAACCTACACACCGATAGTCGACGCTCACTTGAGTCCTTTGATTCCCACGCTGCGTCATCTCACCCATGGATGGCCTTTCTCAATCGAATAGTCACCGATTTTGTTGGCGGACGATTGGCCCTCTAGGTGCGTTCAAACGAGTGGGTTTACCAACTATGAAAAACAACCTCTGGAAGAAGACGCACTTCGTTGGACAGGAAGCTGCGCTGGATCACAAAGTCCGATGGGCAAGCGTGGCCAGCTTCAATCAGATTCTCGCCGATACGATGACCTTGCGCGATATGCATAAGAAGCACCACTGGCAGGTCTCTGGGCCGACTTTCCATCAACTCCACCTCTTCTTCGACAAGCACTATGGCAAACAGGCTGAGATTGTCGATGCCTTAGCTGAGCGAGTCCAGACGTTAGGTGGCGTCGCCATAGCGACCCCTATTTCCCGTACTCCTCGAGGGCGCGAGAACACAGCTCTCCCACTATTCCGATTGCTGCAAGCGCATGAACTCATCATTGGCGAGACGCGTGAAGCAGCACGAGCCGCTGCCGCGAGCGGTGACGACGGAACCAACGATCTGCTAGTGACCGACGTACTGCGTGTAAACGAGTCTGAGGTTTGGTTTGTTTCGGAACAAATCGCCGTCGCGGGCCTCGCCGACAAAGAGGAGCGCCTTCCGCCCGCAAGAGCGGATCACGGGCCGCGCTGCCGACATCGACGATGAGCTATTCGCCGGCAAGCCCGTGAAGACAAAGCGCGGTGTTCAACAGGCTACCACTGATAACCGCTACTATCGGTTGACTACGTCTTATGGCGGCCACAAATACTTACGCGTACCTGATCGCTCTATGTGTAAGCGGTGCTGCCGGTCGGCCAACTCACAAGGAAGGCATTGTGGCCCAAATCCGAGAAGATCTGTCCAAGCGCATCCGATCGCTGGAGAAAGAGGTCCAGGATGCCTTGGAGGACAAAGAACGAGCGTTCAGGTATCGTTGGGAGCAAGGAAAGGCCAAGTTCGAAGAGGAGGTCCTCTCTGAACATCGCAAGCTCAAGCTGGGCCTGCCTTCGTACATCCGGCAATCGCGATTTCTGGCCGCCGTAACGGCTCCAGCTATTTACCTTGGCATTGTTCCGTTTGGTCTTCTCGACCTTTTCTTGGGGCTTTTCCAAGGGATCTGCTTCCCTGTCTACGGAATTCCCAAGGTCAGACGCGCGGACTATTTGATCTTCGACCGAGGCCAACTGAAGTACGTCAATCTCCTGGAACGTCTCAATTGTATGTACTGCTCCTATGCAAATGGGCTGCTCGCCTATGCGACGGAAATCGCGGCACGGACGGAGCAGCACTGGTGCCCCATCAAGCATGCGCACCGTCTTCGCTCGCCGCATTCGCGCTATCCGCATTTCTTAGACTATGGCGACGCGCGGCGCTATCGCGAGCAGATCGAAACAGTGCGAAACGATTTCGTCGACCTGCGGAGCGTGCAGCCGGCGCCGCCAAATTCCAACGCGGACAGCGGAGGCAAATGAAGGCAGCCATTCTTCACCAGTCACAACCAGTCGGGCCAAGGTCGTTGTTGCTAGTCGACTTACCGAGACCTCAGGTCAAACCAGGCCACGTGCTCTTGCGGGTTCGGGCCTGCGGGGTTTGTCGGACGGACTTGCATATTGTCGCTGGCGAATTGCCATCCAGACGCGACCCGCTGGTCCCCGGTCACCAAATCGTCGGAGAGGTTGTGGACGGAGCTACTGCGGAACTTCCCTACGGGACAAGAGTGGGGGTCTCCTGGATAGGAGGCGTTGACGGTACCTGCCAGTACTGCCGCAAAGGCACGGAGAATTTGTGCGATTCACCAACCTTCACTGGGTATTCGGTGGACGGTGGATTCGCGGAGTTTGCGCTGGCGAGAGCAGACTTTGTCTTCCCCCTGCCCGATAGCGTGGATGACCTGCACGCCGCTCCGCTACTCTGCGCCGGTATCATCGGATTCCGGAGCTTACGGGTCGCCGGCGTCGAACCTGGCGAGCAGGTCGGACTCTTCGGATTTGGCGCGTCCGCCCACTTGGCGATATCCGTCCTGCGTGCCTGGGGTTGCAAGGTCTATGTTTCGACGCGCGGCTCTTCTCACCGTGAACTAGCTACTTCGTTCGGCGCCACCTGGGTGGGAGCGGAAACGGAAAGACCCCCGGTGGACTTGGATCGCGCCATCACCTTTGCCCCTAGTGGGGATGTGGTGATCGCTGCCCTGGCAAGCCTACGAAAAGGTGGCGTTGTGGCAATCAACGCGATCCACCTGGATCGAATGCCCGAATTCGACTACGATCGCCTACTATGGGGCGAGCGCCAGATCCGGAGCGTGACGAATATGACGCGTGCCGACGCGCGCGACTTTCTGCAGTTGGCCAGCGAGATAGGGATTCGTCCACAAGTAATGCCCTTTTCGCTCGAACAGGCCAATGAAGCCTTGCTCGCAATACAGCGGGATGCTATCGACGGCGCCGCTGTAATCATACCCGCTAGATGAGCCCGCGTGTGTCATCGCCGGGACAGGCAAGCTCTTTGCCGTCAGACCTACGCCGGGACTATCCACACTCGGTCGTCTGCGGCTCGGCGACGGAGCTTAAGCTTCAACCCGAATGATCGTCGCGACTATCCGGAATTGGTGCCAATGAGAATCGTGAGCTTAACCGTTAGTCCCACGCCAGTTCAAACTCTGCGCGGTAACGGGTTGCCCAGGTTTTTCCCGAGATCCCCCACTGTGGATTCGAACCTGTAAACGACACAAAACAAAACCAGCCAAGTTTGGAGACTCGTCCCCGCCTCAACGAATCCGATCACTTGTGGTTTGGCTCCCCGACATGGACTCGAACCACGATTCACGGCGTCAAAGGCCGGTGTCCTACCATTAGACGATCGGGGACCAGGACTTCAGTTTACCATCAACCCTGCTCACCATTCACTATATGGCGTCCCCTCGAGGCTCGATTTTTCCGAACTACTCCGGACATCGAAAATCCCTGGCTCGTTCTGGCTCGCCGACGCGGACGCATCTTCCATAATCACTTTCCAGGACGAGTTGTTTCCCACAATCGGATCTAAAGGCATCTGGCGCAGGTATCCCTCCCGTACCAGATCGTCCAACTGCTGCGGAGCCTTCTGCTTATCATAGGTGTACTCGTCAATCACGGTCCGCAGCGAAAATAGATTCTGTCGCAACACGCTTTCCCGAGCCCGGATCACCGACTTCTGGTACAGCGGCACCGCCACCGATATCACCACCAGCACAATCGCCATGGAGACCATCAACTCCATGATCGTGAACCCCGCCTGTCTACCACTCCGAATACGGCGTTCCATCAGCTGCCTTCTCCATCGTCTTTGTATATACGGAAAACACGTTCTGCCCGCCCCAGGCGGTCGATTTCGGATCATCCTGAGTGCTGCGTTTTCCCCAATCAGTACTCCCGGTAAACGGATCTTTGGGAATCCGGCGAAGAAACCGCACCTTCTTTTCCCCTTCCGTCCCTTGTCCGTTTACTTTCACGCCTTCTACCAGAACCTCGAGCGACTCTGGATAGCCTTCCTTGGCGGCATTTTGCTGACCCAACTGTCCCGCATCCGCCATGTCCTTATATTTATCGATCGCCGTATGGATCTCCCGCAGGGCAAATCGTAAATCCTTCTCCCGCTCTCTCCGCACCCGGCTCCGAGCCAGCGGCACAGCCATGGAGGTCAACAGAGCCAAAATGGTAAAGGCGACAATCAACTCCACCAGCGTCATGCCGCGCTGGTTGCGCAACCGCTCTGGAGAAATTGCAGTCATTACCGGATTTCCACCCCCACCGAAGGCGTCTGGGCCGGTACCGGTTGCAGCTTTGAGTTCTGCAACGCGCTGTCGATCACGGAGATCTGCGTGGACCCGGACTCCAGCGTTTGGAACGTTAGCGAGAGGACTGCGCCATTCCCAGTCAATCCGGGCGCGCCCGCCGCGCGGCTCAGTTGCACTGCCACCTCGCCTTTATTGGGTTGATCGTCCGACGAAAAACTCACGCGCTGCCCGTCATTGGAAAGGAACGCGCCTGGCGTTGCTGCCATCAGTTTTAGCTTCTTCGGATCGTATTTCAGCCGCATAGGCGCCTGGAACAGGTCCACCGCTTCGGCCACATGCAACGTCACTACCACCGGTGATCCGGAGCGTGTGACAACCCCTTCCGGCTGGAACGTCAGCTTTACCGGCGCGGCCGGCGCAAGCGTGGGCGTAGAAGGGGCGGCCGCATCGGGTAGCGACGGTCCGCCGATGACGGGTCCGGCTGGTTTCGCATCGGTTCCCATGGCCGTGGCCGTTTTGGCGTCCGGATTGGCATAGATCAGGCGCACCGTCTGATCATTGCCGGCCGCGACTCCGCGAAGATTCACCGGCGTAATCTCTTGTGTCCTGACAATATGGGGGACCAACGCAATGACAAGTTCATTCTGCGTGTTCTCAATTGTCTCGCTGGAAAAGAATCGTCCAAGCCATGGAATCTGCATGAGTCCGGGGATGCCGGCCACATTCCGGGTCGAACTGGTTTTTACCAGGCCGCCGATCAGATTCATTTCGCCTTCGCGAATCCGCACATCGTGTACAACCTTACGCTGTCCGATCACGGGTTGCTTGATGCCGCCAATGTCGATACGTTCCACGACATTCGAAATTTCCACTTCCACATGCATGGACACTTCATCGTCGCCGTGAATCCGGGGCACCATATCCATCACCACGCCGACTTCGATGTATTGAAACTGCGTATTCACCAAGGGACTTACGCCGACGCCGCCCACTCCCAGGCTCGATCCGAAGCTGCCGCTGGCAGTCGGAACTTTTTCACCAATCCGCAATTGCGCTTTTTGCCCATCGGCCGCACGGATCTGCGGCGTCTGTCTCACTTTGCTGTTGCGGTCCGTCATAATCGCCTGAAGCAATGCTCCCGGCAGGTTCACCGTAAAATCATTCGATCCCAAAGAACTGATCTGGCCCAGCGGCCGCGAGTTCGTTGCGGTCGTGCCGGAGCCGCTTGAGACAGGAGATATATTCAGTCCCAGCCCCGGCCCGTCGCCGGAAACCACCGTCGCCGCCAAGTCCCGCGTTCGGCCGGTCGCTGTTTCCATCACAATCACGTCCACCAGGACTTCCGGCTTCGGTTTGTCAAGGTCGGTCAACAGCTTCTCCACCAGGGCCACCTGATCAACAGTTCCTCGTGCCACAACTGCATTCTGCGCGTTGTAAGTGTAAAGACGGCGGATCTCCGTCACGCTGCGCACCGCGACTGCGATTTCGTTCAACTCCTGCACCGATGTGATGTTCTGCAGGTAGAAGACCTTCACCACGTTGTCTTCATAATCGCGCCGCTTGGTGATGTTGTCGTTCGTCAGGAAGATTGTATTGGCGGAGAGCGGCTTCCAATAGATCTTGGTCATCGTGGATAACTGGTCCAGCGCGTCTTCCAACGTCGTATTGGTGAGGTCCACGTTGAAATTCTTGGTAGGTTGTTGAAAATCCGGATCCCAGATCACATTGATGCCGGTGAGTTTGCCGAGCGTCTCAAACAGAACTTTAATGTTCTGGTTATTCATCTTCAGCGAGGTCACTTGCCGCGAAATCGGTTTCAACTCCGGTATAGGCTGAATCGTGCCAATCTTTTCCTCATTGCGCTTCTTTGCGATTTGCGTAGGCGTAAGACCCTTGTCTTCCAAACTGATTGCGGCGCCCTGACGCTTTTGATAGTCGACCATCGCCTTTGTCCGGCGGATCTCCTGCACCGCCAGCGACGAAGAGGGATCGATCAGGAAGGCACGCTCGAACTCCAACAACGCGTCTTCCACTTTGCCTTCCCCGCGCAGTTTCTGCGCCCGGTCAATCCGGCCCGCGGCCGCCGCGAAACGGGTGCGCCGCACCCCCATCTGGTAGCCCGTATCGGTTGGGTCTTCTTTCAGCGCCAGTTCGTACTGCTCTAACGCCTTCTCAAAATCTCGCCCCTGCTCTGCTTTCTGGCCGGCATTATAAAATTTATCGGCCTTCCTGGATTTGGCTTCCAACGGGACGATGCTCGTCCAGAGAAGCGTAGCGCAGCCTAGAAGGCTGCATAACTGTCGAATATTCAGCATCTTGCAGAGAGTTCCGTTTTTATCGCGTGCTAAAATGAGGCTTCGGGGACGGATTTCCGGTCCACCTATTAAACATTGACGGCGCGCCACCCGGCGCCGTTGAGTAGAAAGTGCAGGAGAATCGTTTTGGGCGCCGCCAAAGCCAAATCCGATACAGGATTCAAGATCATTAGCGACAACCGTTCGGCGGGCCACAACTACGAGTTGATGGAACGATATGAGGCAGGCATGGCTCTCACCGGTACCGAAGTCAAAGCTTGCCGCGCCGGGCGTGTGCAACTGAAAGATGCGTTCGGCAACATCGAAAAAGGGGAAGCCTGGCTGATGAATGCGCACATCAGCGAGTATTCGCACGGCAATCGGGAAAACCATGTCCCCGGACGAAAGCGCAAGCTGCTCCTGCATCGCCAGGAGATTGACAAGTTGCACGGTAAAACCCGGGAGAAGGGCCTTTCGTTGATTCCCACCAAGATGTATTTCAAGGATGGCAAAATCAAGGTGGAACTGGCCGTCGCCCGGGGCAAGAAGCTCCATGATAAACGGGAGGCGGAGCGCACCCGCGAGCAGAATGCCGAAGCCCGCGCTGCCCTTGCCCGTTCCAAAGCCCACTAATCCACTTCCATGAACGTCATTCTCACCAACCAGACCCTCGCGGCCGTTGAGGCCGACGCACTCCTGATTCTGCAGTTTGATGCCGATGGCCGCCCGGCCACACCGGGATACGACGCCGTTCGCGCCGCCAATCCAGCCTGGCTGGAAGATGTCGAGACCTCGGGGGAGGCCAAAGGCCGTCCTTTTGAAAGCACAATTCTGCATCGGCCGCAGGGATTTCAGGCCAAGAGGATTGTGTTGTTGGGGGCGGGGAAGGCCGCCGCGTTTGATGCCGGCACGCTCCGCCGCATCGTGGCCGCGGCCGTCCGGAAGGCAAAGGCGAATGGTTCCGCCAGGTTGGCCTTTGCGCTCGATGCCGCTTACGCCTCGGCGCCGTTCGTTTCGGCATTGGCCGAAGGGTTTCACCTTGGCAATTTCGAGGTGGATACGCACAAGTCGAAGAAAGACGACCGGACTGAAATCACCGAATTCAGAGTCGTCGTCGCCGATCCGCCCGAAGATCTCCAACAGGCCTTTTACCAAGGCAATATCATCGGGGAAGCGCAGAATTTCACCCGGGAATTGGTCAACGAGCCAGGCAACATTCTCACGCCGCCCGCTCTTGTCGAACGAGCCCGCGCCATGGCCGGACTCGTCCCCGGGTTGGAAGTGGAAGTGTTGGACCAGGACGCCATGGCCGCGCTCGGTATGGGATCTCTGCTCGGAGTAGCCCAGGGCTCGCCGTTCCCGCCGTCGCTGATCGTGGTGCGATACAAACCGGCGGCGCCCCCCACCGTGACGGATCACCTTGCCCTAATCGGCAAGGCCGTTACTTTCGACACGGGCGGCGTATCGATAAAACCGGCCGATGGCATGGAGAAAATGAAGTACGATATGGCGGGCGGGGCGGCTGTGCTCGGAGCCATGTTGGCCATCGCTTCTCTGAAACCGTCCATTCCGGTGTCGGCGTTTGTACCGGTTGTGGAGAATGCGGTTGGCGGCAATTCGCAGCGGCCGGGCGATATTGTCACTAGTCTCAGCGGTAAGACAATTGAAGTACTGAATACCGATGCCGAAGGCCGTCTGATACTTGTGGACGCCATCGAGTACGCCCGCCGCCAAGGCGTCACGCACATGGTGGATGTCGCCACGCTGACCGGCGCCATCGTCGTTGCCCTGGGCCATATACATGTGGGCTTGTTCTCGAACAACGACGCCTTCCGGCAAAAGTTCCAGACGAGCGCCGCGCGGCAGGGTGAAAAGATGTGGCACATGCCGCTTGACGACGAGTACCGCGACTATCTGAAGTCTCCGTTTGCCGATATCGCCAACATCGGCGGCCGATGGGGCGGTTCCATCACGGCGGCTTATTTTCTAAAAGAGTGGGTCGGCGACATCCCGTGGGTACATTTGGATATCGCCGGTACCGGTTGGCTGGAGGAGAACAAACCCTACATGCCGAAAGGACCGTCAGGAGTTTGCGTCCGGACCTTTATTGATCTGGCGTTGCACTGGACGAAGTAGCCGCTTCCTCATTCCGGGCCCGCTGCCATCGGAGCATCTGCAGTACAAATCCGTCGCGGCGGGCCCTTGCCTCGTCCGCGCTTCGTTCGGTCCAGTCATAGAAACCCTGGCCGGTCTTAGCGCCCAGGTCGCCGTTCGCCACAAGCTCGCGGTAGCGCGGCGGCGCATCCACGCCGTTGTACAGATCCTGGGCTACGTATTCCAGAATCCCCTTCGACATATCCAGACCCACGATGTCCATGTGCTCCAGGACGCCGTACATGGGCAAGCGCAACCCGAATCCCATGCGTGCCGCCAAATCAACTTCCTCTGTGTCCGCGATACCTTCGCTCACAATATGAGCCGCCTCCCGGACCAGCGCCATGTGCATCCGGTTGCCCAACTGTCCCGGCGTGTCTTTTTTTACGATCACCGGCGTCTTGCCGCATTGCCGCAGCAGGTCGCGCATGCGGGCGGCAGCCGCCGGGTCCGTCTTCTCACCGAGTACGACCTCCACGAGCGGCATCAGATGCGGAGGATTCCAAAAATGCGTCGTCATCGTCCGTTCTGGGCGTGCGCACCGCTCCGTCATCGCCGTGATGCTCAACCCGCTGGTATTGGAGGTGAGAATGGCGTCCGGCTTGGCAAGCTGTCCCAGCCGCTCAAATAGTTCCTGCTTGAATGCCATCTCTTCCGGCCCGGACTCAATCACCACGTCGGCCTCCGCCACTGCGGCGTCAAATTCCGTCGATGCCCGTAGATGCGCGCGGGAAAAACGAACCTGATCCTGCGTGACCAGATCATGGGCCGCCAGCAGGTCCAACTGCCGGTGCGCCATCGCCAGACCTTTGGCCGCACTTTCTTCCGTCCGCCCGAGAATGGTCGCCTCTACGCCGCCCAGCGTGAGCGTCATGGCGATTCCCGGGCCCATCATGCCCGTACCAATGACCGCGGCCCTCATTTGAGTTCTATCACCAGCGTGCGATAGGGCTTCGATCCCAAGTTCTTGAGCACCGGCGCGTCTTCGCCCTTGTCATGCCAGAGCACCTCGCCGCTCTTGCGGTTCCGTACCGTGCGCTCTTTGGTCTTCGAATCAATCCGCTCATACTGCGAATCGTCCAGGAATACGATGACCTGATCAGTCGGCCGCGTGTAGCGCTCGCGCGCCACGCCCGGCTGGTACAGAACCTCTTTCACCCGCACTTTCGCATTGTCCAATTTCACAGTCTCCGGCAGCGGCGCCCAACCCATCAGCCGCAGACCGCCGACGGTAAGCGCACACGCGCCCAACGCAACGAAAAGGTATCTCATCCCAATACCAATACCATGCAACTGCCGGTGAAATTGTTTACTCTCTCATCCATGGATTTCCAACTCTTCCTGACTAACTCCATTCCCATCCTCACGCATGTGGGGTTGAAAGTAATCGGCGCCATCGCTCTGTGGATCATCGGCCGCTGGCTGATCGGTGTGGCCACCACCGTACTGGGACGTGCGTTGAGGCGGCAGCAAATTGAAGAAACCTTAATTCAGTGGCTCGTCGCAAGTGTCGGAGTGGCGCTAAATATAGCGCTTGTTGTCGCAATTTTGGGGTATTTTGGCGTCGAAACGACCACTTTTGCCGCACTTATTGCCGCTGCCGGCGTCGCAATTGGGGCTGCCTGGGCCGGGTTGCTGGCTAATTTCGCCGCCGGAGTCTTCCTGGTGATCCTCCGTCCCTTCAAGGTCGGCGACTTTGTGTCGGTAGGAGGAGTGACGGGTACGGTGAGTGAAATCGGACTATTCGCCACCACCATCCAGACGCCGGAGAACGTCTCCACTTTCGTCGGGAACAACAAGATCTTCACCGATACGATCCAAAACTTCTCCACGAACTCGTTTCGCCGGGTGGACCGGACGGCGCAATTGCACGGCGCGGTGGACGCCAATGCGGCGATCGGGTTGTTGAAGGAAAAACTGCTGACGATCCCGAATGTGGCGGCGACGCCTGGCCCGGAAGTCGAAATACTGGATTTTAATCTGATGGGGCCCGTGCTGGCGGTTCGCACCTACACGCATACCAACCACTACTGGCAGGTCTACTTTGATATGAACAGGCTGATCCGGGAGACATTCGGAGCGGCGGGTTATCCGGCTCCAGAGCAACAGATCGTGATCCGGCAGCATCAGGCGTAACCACAAATTCAACGCGCGCCCTCTTGCGTTCAGCGGATACTAAGGTATATGTAGTGTTGCTGTACCTAGAGGGTGCGCCCGCCCTCGCCAGTAGTTCCCCCGACCCCGGGCGCAGGAAAGCCGGGATGTGTACCGCGCCCGGCGGGAGTGTCAAACATGCAACTTCGAGTCCTGGCCTTTGTCCTCGCGGGGGGCAAAGGAACCCGTCTTTACCCGCTCACCAAAGAACGTGCAAAACCAGCGGTACCGTTCGGCGGCCGCTATCGGATTGTCGATTTCGTCCTCTCTAACCTGATCAACTCCGGCATCTACTCCACCTACGTCCTTATCCAGTTCAAGAGCCAATCCTTGCTCCAGCACATCCGCGATGGTTGGGATTTCGGCGGTCTTCTTAAGAACCAGTTCATCATCCCTGTACCCGCCCAGATGCGCTCAGCCGGAGAAACCTGGTATCGCGGCACGGCCGACGCGGTATACCAGAACATCAATTTGATCGAGCAGGCCGATCCTCATTTAGTCTGCATTTTCGGCGCTGACCACATCTACCGCATGAATATTCGCGAGATGATCGAATTCCACGAACAGAAGCGGGCGCAGATTACGGTCGCCGCCATCCCGGTTCCGAAGGAAGAGGCGCGGGAGTTTGGCGTCATTGAATGTTCGGCCGACGGGCGGATTACCGGATTCCACGAAAAGAGTCCCAACCCGCCGACCATGCCCGGCAACCCGGATATGTGTCTGGCCTCGATGGGCAACTATATCTTCTCTACAGGCTTGCTTCTTAAGGAGTTGTACGGGGATGCGGCGGATGAAAACTCGTCGCATGACTTTGGCCGTGACATTCTGCCTTCCCTCGTCGGCAAGGCCGATCTGTACGCTTACGACTTCAATACGAACCGGATTCCGGGCGATCCTCCGAATTCGGTGGCCTATTGGCGCGATGTGGGTACAATTGACGCTTATTACGACGCCAATATGGACCTGCGGTCCGTGGCTCCGTCTTTGAACCTCTACAACCGTGAATGGAAACTCCGCACGGCGGGATTCGAAGATCCGCCGGCAAAGTTTGTGTTCGACGAAGAGGGCCGCCGCGGGACCGCGTTGGACTCCATTGTTTCGGGCGGAACCATTCTTTCAGGCGGCACCGTGAAGGGATCGATTCTTGGGCGCGGGGTGCGGGTGCATACCGGAGCTCAGGTAGAGGATTCGATTCTGTTCGACAACGTCGATATCGGACGCCATTCGAAGATCCGACGGGCCATTTTGGACAAGAATGTCCGGATTCCGGAAGGTACGACGATCGGTTACGACCTGGAAGAGGACAGCAAACGCTACTACGTGACCGAGTCCGGTATTGTGGTTGTGGAAGGGCACCGCAGCCACGTCGAACTTGCCACAATGTCAGTCTGAGACAATTCTGGACACTGTGCGAGACTTCCCGGCACAGTGTCCAGAATTTATACGCACTCCCTTCGCCACCCTGTCAAAAATCCCAACAGCTTTTCCTTTTTTCCGACTGCATTTGTTGATAAATAAGGGATTATGTGTTTGGCAGCGCGCTTGCAACACATAGAGTGAAAGGAGTTCGAATCAACGATGATTATGCAAAAGGCGGTTCTGATGAGCACGGCGGCGGCGGGGCTCATGTTGTTCTCCACGGGGTGCGCGACCAAACGGCACGTCCGTACGGCGATTGCGCCGGTAGAGAATCGCGTCGGAGCGGTGGAAAAGCGGACCACGCAAGCCGAAGCCGACGTGGATGCACTAGAGAAGCAGCTCTCGCAAACCACGGAAATTGCCAGCGGGGCGGATCGTGACGCCAAGCTCGCGAAGGAAATGGCCAATACTGCCGACGGCAAAGCCGTAGCGGCTGGCCAGCGCGCCGACAGCGCAAACGCGCTCGCGGAAAAATCGATGGCACGCATTGGCGAAGTGGAAACAAGCTTCGGTAAGTCGCTCGATAATCTCTACGAAAATGTAGACAACTACCAGATGTCGCGTTCGGAGAGCATCACCTTCGGCTTCAATCGCGCTGATCTGACCAAGGAAATGAAGGAAAAGCTGGACAGCTTCGCGGCTACCGTGAAGGACCAGAAGAAGTTCGTGGTAGAGGTGCAAGGATTTGCGGATCCGGTTGGGAATCTTTCCTACAACCAGGAACTGAGCCAGCGCCGCGCCATGACCGTTGCCCGCTATCTGTCGGTTGAACACGAAATTCCTCTGCGCCGCATTCAGATGCTTGGCGTAGGTAGCGTGAAACCGGTTGCCGACAACAAGACCCGCGAAGGCCGTATGCAGAACCGCCGCGTGGAAGTGAAAATCTACACACTCCCCGCCAGCGCAAATGCCACGCCGGCCATCGCCAAATCGCTCTAGTCTGACCCTCCAAATTGTCTGGAAGTGCTGCTGTGCCCCGGAACCTGGCAGGGTTCCGGGGCTTTTTTTGTCAGGCTCTATTTCAGTTCGGCTAGCAATACTTCGGCGAATGTTCGCCCTTTCGCCGCAAAATTACGCGCTTCGGCCGGATCCTTTTCCATAGCCTCGCGAGCCTGTTCCGCAAACATCCGAACCCGTGCCACCATTTCGGTCTGCGCGGCTGTCAGCGGTTTTCCTTCCGCCGCGGTAAGAGCCGCGCCACAGACGCCGATCATCTGTTCGGTCTGCTGTTTCAGCCTTTCCTTTTCTTCCGGGCTTCGAAGCTCTCCCAATCGAAACG
>DASTML010000110.1:0-14164 GCA_035714175.1 Bryobacteraceae bacterium
CCCCTGTCTTGGACGCGCGCAACGGCGTCCATAGATCCACCGGCACGCCGCTCCAAAATGCAGGCGGCATCACCCCCACTACCGTGTAGGCTTCCCCGCGCAGGAGAAGTTTACGTCCGATCGGTATCTCCTCCCCGAACACACGCCGGCGCAAAGAGTCGCTCAGTACGACAGCCTGCGGACCGCTCTCGGCATCTTCTTCGGGCGAGAATCCGCGGCCAAATAAAGGCGGTACGCCCAATACGGAAAAGAAAGAGGAACCTACCCGCTGCTGTCTGACGAAGAATGCCCGGTCCCCCGCGCCGCAGTTCACCCCAGACGTCCACTCTGAATAGACCGCCGCCTCGGCAACGGTCAGATGATCCCGTAGAATCTCCCATTGGCTGCCATTCAGCACCTGATCATTCGCCCCATACCGGGGAGACTCCGAAATCATGGAAATGTAGGCCAACCGTTCCGGCTCAGGATAGGGAAGCTGTTTCAGAAACGCCACATCGATCACCGAAAATATCGCCGTCGTCACGCCAACCGCCAAGGCAATCACCAGCGCTACAGTCAACGTGAAAGTCGGCGTGAGGCGCGCCCGCCGCAATGCCAACCGCATTCCGCGCAGCAGTGACTCCAGGGGCTGCTTGCCCCACACTTCTCGCGTCCGTTCCATGGCCAGCGCACGGCTGCCGAAAGCCCGTCTCGCCGCCGATTGTGCGTCTTCCGGGGAAAGGCCGCGTTCCCGCCACTCCTCGGCCTCCATCTCCAGATGTGCGCGAAGTTCGCGCTCCAACTCATCGTTCCGTTTATCTCGGTCCATCTTCCACTCCCTGGTGGACTAGGCCGGCCGCATCACCTTCCCGATCGCAGCGACCAGTTGCGCCCATCTGTTTTGTTGAGCCGTCAATTGCTTCTTGCCGGCCGGCGTCAGCAGGTAGTACTTCACTTCCCGGTTCTTACCCGGAGCCTTGTCCCACTTCGTCGTCACGAAGCCCTGCCTTTCTAAACGATGTAGCGCAGGGTAGAGTGATCCGTGTTCCACCAGCAACGCGTCGTCACTGCTTCGCTGAATGCTTTTCGCAATAGCGTGCCCATGGCAAGGCCCAAATATAAGTGTTTGAAGCACCAGCATATCCAGAGTTCCCTGTAGCAGTTCCAGCCGGTCTTTGCCCGTATCGCTCATGTTGATAGTAGACAGTCTACTATCCATACGCAGAGAAAACGCAATGGTTCCGAAAAAACTTCAGATCCCGGCTAAATTCGGCCACACCTTGTGCAGCCCTCGCTCTGCCGCCCACACGTCCAGCGGCAGCAGAGCCAGTTCATCTATATCTGGGATCAACCCCAACTCGCGCTCCGGCATCAACAAATGAAGATAGGCCCGGCAGGAATCGCAACTCTGCGTCTGCACGTGGGGGATGGATGCCGGTGAGTGAAATTGAATCTTCTCCGGGTCCGTCTCACCGCATTCCGCGCAGGTTGTCCGGCGGAAGGGCCACTCCTGGCGGCAGAGCGAACAGGCAAGGTATAACGCATCGCCATTTCCCGAGGGTCGCAGTACGCCAAGTTGCGGCGCGTGGCCACACCGGGGACATTCGTTGGGAGCCGCATCGGGAATCTGCAGATTGGCCGCGCTGGCCCACGCCTCCAGCGCCAGGCGGGAAAAGAAGCTGGAAGGAGCAAACGGGTCCGGACTCTGGAAGTACGCGCCGGTGTCGGGGGGCGACTCGCGCATCGCCTCGGGACATCGTTCGCGCAACTCTCGAAACAGCCGCAGCGCAAGCCGTCCGGACTCAGCGAAATCCGGCCGGCTTGCGCCAATCACGTCATAGGCGCCGGCCACCAGTTCCAATACCTCGGCCGCCTGCGGGTACCGGACCGCCAATAGTCGGGCTCGTGCGGCCTTCACCGCTGGCGAACCTCACGATACCACTTGCCGTGGTGTGACCTCGCCCAACCCTCGCTGACATTGCCATGGATCATTGCATCCAACGAACCGGGTACCGCGAAGGTGCTCATGTAGAAATGCACCATAATCCCGCCCATGGACACCGCCGCACAAACTGGATGCAACAACACGGCAATCAACCGCAAACTGCGCGGCGCGACTTCCGGAAACCAGATCACAATCCCTGAGAGAAGCAGGAAAACAGCGCTTGCCGACTGCAGCCAGAACATCATCTTCTGTCCGGCATTAAACCGCCCGCTCTCCGGAACGTCCACCTCCATGTTCTGTGCGTACAGATGCGACTTCGCAAGCCAGGTCTGGTCATCCGTATCCAGATACATTTGCCGGAACCAGCGGCGGAACATCACGCCCAATGCAAGAAAGAAAAACAACCCTCCCCACGGATGCCACGCCCGTACGGTTTCGCCGCCGCCGAAAACGCCGGAGAGCCAAAATAGGCGAGGCGACCACAACGCCAGGCCAGTAAACGCCGCATACAGAAAACACAACGCCGAAATCCAATGCGACGCCCGTTCCGCGAAAGTGAACCGCTCAATGGGTTTCTTCATCGTGCGTCTCCTTCGGCCCGAACTTCAGATAGTGAAGCAACGCGCCCACCGCCGTCCCGATGAAGGCCGCGTTGGCCACCCACTTAAGCGGCCCTTTCCAAAGCGAAACCGTCCAAGGAATCGTGGGGTTTTTGGGCAGCCCGTACTTCTCAGGCAGCGAGGCATGCTTCAACACATAGACGACATTCGTGCCGCCCACGCCCGGGCCGTCATAAATGCCCGCATCCGAAAACCCATCTTCTTTTAATTCCACCGCGCGCTGCGTAGCCAACTGCACCAGGTCCGTTCGGGATCCGAACGTCAGGCAATTCGTCGGACACGTACGGATACACGCCGGTGTCATGCCCGCGCCCACGCGGTCCGAACAGAGCGAACATTTGTAGACTTTTTTCGTCTTCGGGCTCAGGCGCGGCACATCGAATGGGCAGCCGGTAATGCAGTATCCGCAGCCAATACAATTATCCTGGCGGAAATCGACAATCCCATTCGGCAACTGCAGGATCGCGCCGGGAGCCGGACATGCCTTCAAACATCCTGGATCGCCGCAATGCATGCACTGGTACTTCGCCATTAGCCAACTGTTGACGCCGTCGTCCACATGCTCATTGAACTTAATCAGATTCCAAAAGTTGGGAGCTAGATCCGGCTGCGTCTGATACGTGTTGTTAAACACGCCCAGCGTGAACTCCTGGTCATTCCACTCCTGGCAGGCAACTTCGCACGCCTTGCACCCAATGCACAGCGAAGTATCGACCAACTTTGCGACTGTTGTAGCTGGCATTTGGCTATAGCTTCTCCACGTTCACCAGGAATCCCTTATACTCCGGCGTTCCTGAGTTCGGATCGAACGCCGACGGCGTCAGATTGTTCACCAAAGGCCCGCGCACACGCCCCACGTAGCCCCAGTGAATGGGAATGCCCACATGGTATATCGTCTTCCCGCCCACCTGAAGAGGCCGCATGCGGGCGGTCACCAGCGCCGGCCCCTCCACGGAACCGCGTGCGGAACTCACACGAACAACATCCCCGCCCTGAATTCCCTTCTCCTTGGCCAGCGCCTCCGGGAGTTCCACGAAGAAGTTGCTCTGCAGTTCGCTACCGCTGGCCACGTGCTTGGTCCAGTAATGGAAGTGCTCCGTCAGCCGGTACGTGATCGCCACATAGGGATATTTATCGGGCGTGCCCATGGCATCGGCGCTGCTGTGCATCACCGGCGCAACCGGGTTCGACGATGCCTCCGGATGCAACGCATTCTTCACGGGCGACTCCATCGGCTCATAGTGTTCCGGGAAGGGCCCTTCGGCCAGGTCACTCGTATAGAACTTCGCCACACCCTCCGGCAACATGATGAACGCGCCATACTCTTCCGGCTTCGCGTCCACTTTGTAGTCCGGCGTATCGCCGGTCCACCGCGACCCATCCCACCGGATCGTTGCATGGGCCGGGTCCCATGGTTTCCCGGAGGCATCGGCCGAGGCCCGGTTGTATAGAATTCTTCGATTCGCCGGCCAACTCCATGCGTAGTTCGGATAAAGTCCCAACCCGGTCGGATCCTCCTGCCCGCGCCGCGCCATCTGATTGCCGGCCTCGGTCCAACTGCCGCTGTAGATCCAATTGCCGCACGAGGTGCTGCCGTCGTCTTTCAAAGCCGCAAATCCGGGAACCTGCTGGCCCGTAACCAGGTCGCGCCCATTTACCTCGCGCGCCACTTCTTCCAGCGAAGGCGAATAGGGCTGCGCATAGTCCCACTGCATTGCCATCAACGGTTCCACGCCCTTACCGCCTTCTTTCGCATACAGGGCCCGGACCGCCAGGAAAATCTGCGCCATAATCTCGTGATCGGACTTGGCTAAACCCGGCGGAGGCACGGCGGCCTTCTTCCACTGCAACCAGCGCGAACTATTGACGAAGGACCCGTCCTTTTCCGCGAAGCAGGCGGCCGGCAGCATAATCACCTCTGTCTGAATCGACTTCGGATCCACAAATTTCGGATAGAACTTTTCGCCCAGCTTCTTTGCGTTCCAGAACGACGCCGTCTCCGTCTCAAAATTTTCGACCACAACCAGCCAGTCTAGATTCGCCAAAGACTCCAGCATCTTTTCCGTATTGGGCCCATTGGCCACCGGATTCATGCCGAAGCTGATAAACCCGTGCATCTCCTTGCGATGCATCCGGTCGAAGAAATATCCCCAACTCTGGTTTTCCGTCTCGCCCAGCTTCGGCAGCCAGTCGTATCCAAATCCGTTTTCTTTTTTCGCCGCCGCCCCATAGTAGGACTTCAAGAGACTGGCCACGAACTTCGGCGTATTCCCCCAATAGTTCATCGAATTTGGCCGCAACGGCTTCGGCGTAATGCCCTGCAAGAACTCCTCGTAGCTTTGCCATTGCGCCCGCGGCAGTTTCAGATAACCAGGCAGCATATTCCACGCGCCCATATCGGTCGCGCCCTGAATATTCGAGTGGCCGCGCTGCGCGTTCACTCCGCCCCCCGGAAGTCCGATATTGCCAAGCAACAACTGCAACATCGCCGCCGTGTGAATCAATTGCACGGAATGGGAATGGTGCGTCCAGCCAAGCGCGTACAGCACCGTGCCAACTCTCCCCGCTTTCCCCGTACTGCAAATCACCGCGGCGGCTTTCCTGAAATCGTCCGCGGTACAGCCGCAAATTTCCGATACCTTCTCCGGCGTGTACCGCGAATAGTGCCGCTTCATCGCCTGGAACACCGAAAGCGGATGCTCCATCGCCATGTCGATCTTGGCGTAGCCGCTCCCGTCGAGTTCATACTGCCAGGACGTCTTGTCGTAGCTCTTCTTCTCCGCGTTCCAACCGCTGAAGTGCCCTTCGCTAAACGAGAAATCCTCCCGCAGCAGGAACGTAGCGTTCGTGTGCGTCCGGACATACTCCATATGGCACAGGTCATTGGAGAGCGCGTAGTGAATCAACCCGCCCAGAAATGCGATATCCGTCCCGGCGCGCAGCGGCACATAAATATCGCTCACCGCTGCCGTCCGGTTAAACCGAGGGTCCACGCAAATCAACTTCGCCTTGCGCTTCCGCTTCGCTTCCATCACAAAGCGGAAACCCACCGGATGATTCTCAGCCGGATTGCCGCCCATCACCAACGCGACATCGGTGTTCCCAATGTCGCACCAGCCGTTGGTCATCGACCCTCTTCCAAACGTGGCGGCCAAACTGACCACCGTGGGGCCGTGTCAAAGCCTGGCCTGGTTTTCATACGGCAGAATTCCCAGTCCGAACCGGAACTTGCCGAGCAAAAAATTGATCTCGTTCGTATCCGTGCAACCGCCGATCAGGCCCACCGTATCCCAACGGTTCACCGTCCGGCCCTGCCTGTCTTTCTCCACGAAGTCACGGTCGCGCGTATCTTTAATCCGCCGCGCAATCCGCTCAATCGCCTGCTCCCAGGAGATCTCCGTCCACTCGCTCGCCCCGGGCTCGCGGTACATCGGCTTGGTCAGGCGCCTATCGTTGACGACAAACTCTTTCAGCGAAATGCCTTTGGAGCATAGCGTTCCGCGGTTCACCGGACTATCCGGATCGCCTTCGATATGCACCACCGTCGGCCGGGCGTTTTTCACCCGCTCGCCCGACGTGTGGATCACCACGCCGCAACCTACCGCGCAATACGGACACACGCTTTGCACCTGGTTCGTTCGCGCGATCTTTAGCTCCCGGGCGGCGATCGTCGCCGCCTCCAGGCGGAAACCAAATGCAGTGGCGGTAACGGCGGCTCCGGCCTGTAAAAACTGGCGCCGGTTCACGGTAGACATCATCGGCAACCATCATACAAAAGCCGGTGCGCCGCTAATAGCCCATCTGTCGCATCCGGTTTTCTATAATCGCGCCATACTGATTCATTGCCGCGGGCCGCCGCCGTCTCGGAGCCGGTACGCAAGCCGCCAACCGGGCCGCCTGTTCGCGGGTGAGCGACGCCGCCGGCAATCGATAGTGATACCGCGACGCCGCCTCGGCGCCGTACACCCCAGGCCCCCACTCGATCAGATTCAAGTACAGTTCCAGAATCCGTTCCTTGCCCAGCACAAAATCCGCGACGGGAGCCAGTGTCCACTCCACCACCTTGCGCACCGGATTCCCATGCGTCGTGAAAAACAGATTCTTCACCAGCTGTTGGGTAATCGTCGAAGCTCCGCGCAACCGTTTCCCGCCGCCCGCGGCGTCCTGTGCGGCATCGGCCATCGCCCCCAGGTCCAGCCCCCAGTGCTTGTAGAACCGGCCGTCTTCGCCCGCGATAATCGCATGCTGCAAATGCGGCGATATCTTGGCAAGCGGTACCGGGTCAAAGCGCTTCTCGTAGGGCCCTTTCCGGAACCAGGACTCCACGCGCCGCTGCATCTGCACTCCCGTCGTCGGAGGCGTTATCCAGCGCATCAGCACCAGCGATCCTATCCAGAATGCATAAAAGCCCAGGATGGTTTTCGCCGCCAGTACCAACAGGCGGCGCTTCCAACTTCTTACGGCTTCTTTTTGACGGCCTCTGCTAACTTTGCCTGGATTTTTACGATCTCTTCCTGGTCGGCGGCGTTGGATTTCCCCTCCTTCTCCAGCGCTGCAAATAATTGCAACGCCGTTTCAAACTGTTCCACGGCTTCGTTATTTCGCTTGGCCCGCAGGAGAATCTCGCCCAAAACCCCATGTGCTTCGGCCACCTCTCCCCGTGCACCCGAGTTCGCCGGATTCCGTTCCGACAACAGCCGCCGCTCTTCCAATACGCCGTAGATCAATCGCAGTGCCTTCGCTGGATCGCCCAACTCGCTCCACGCCTTCGCCTGCCGCAAACGCACCGTCGCCAGCAGGGTTCGCGCCCGCACTTCATTGGCATCGGCATTCACCAGCGGCTCATACTGCCGTTCCGCTGCGTCGAACTCCGTCAATGCGCCCTTCGGATCGCCCGCCACCCGTAGCGCATTGCCCAGGTTCGAATGGGCTAGCCCAAGCGCCATCTTGTACTGCGCCTGCCCTTGATGGGTTGTATGCAGCCCGGTTTGAATGCGCAACGACTCACGGTAGTGGTGCACGGCGCCCTTCAAGTCATTCTCATGCAGCAGGATGCTCGCCATCCGCGTCTCGGCAATGGCCAGCCCCTGCTGGTCATCGTCATTCGCCGGGTGATCCTTGGCCAACTTTTCGTAGAGTGACAATCCCTCGCGCCGCAGTTCCAGCACTCCTTGGAATCCGCCCAATAGCGATAAACTCGCGCTCGTTGCCGTCAAGCTCGATGCCACATTTCGCTGCCGCGTCACGTCGCCCGGTTTCCGGTCCAGCAGCCGCCGTCTCATCTCCAGCGCGGTCCGGTCCGCCGCCAATGCCTGCTGGGCGTCGCCTGTGGCACGCAAAATAGAACTGATCCGCATCAGCGTGTTCGCCATCGCCTCTTCGCGCCGGTCCCGTTCCGCGTCCGTCTTCGCCTCGGCTAGCAGCGCCCGCCGGATCCCCTCGGATTTCCGGTAACTCTGGAGCGAGGCCGCCGTACCGCCCAGGTTCATAGCCCCCGGCCGTCCCTGCACATCGCCCACTTTTTCATAGGCCGTCGCCAACTCTTCCTGCAAAGATGGATCGTCCTTGGCCTCCTGCGCCAATCCGTCGAGATACTGCAAGGAATTCCGCACCATCGTCCCGCGCACCGCCGTCGAGCCCGGCAACCGCGCAATCGCGTCGTCCATATCGAAGATGAAGGTGTTCGCCAGCCGCCGCACGTCCTGGAACCGCCGTTCCGCCCGTTCATAGTTCAGCCGCGCAATCCGTGCCTGCCACAGCGTCATGCCCAGGCCGCCAATCAGCGCCAGGGCCACCGCCGCAGTGGCAACCACCACCAATTTGTTTCGCCGGATAAACTTGTGCGTCCGGTAGGACCACGTATGCGCCCGCGCGGAAATCGGCCGCGATTCCAGGTGGGCCCGGATGTCATCCGCCAGCGCATCCACAGACTGGTACCGTTCCGTGGGCTCGAACTCCACCGCCTTGAGAGCGATGTTGTCCAGGTCGCCCTCCAACCTCCGGTCCTGCGCCCGCGCGCTTGGGCGTAGCGGCGTCTCTTGCTGCAGCTTTTCGTAATACTGCATCGGCGACATCCGCTCCATCGGAACCGCCTGCTCCCAAGTCAATACGTAGTAGAGAATCCGGCCCAGGGAATAGATATCGGACGCAATGCCGGCCGGCTCTCCCCGCAGTTGCTCCGGGCTGGTCCACGCCGGGGTCATCGCCGGCTGTGTCGTGCCCCCGGGCTGTTGCTCGGTAGTATCTTCACTGGTCTGCAACAGCCGCGAAATGCCGAAATCCAGCAGCTTGATGCCGCAGTCCCCGTACGTCAGGATGTTCCCTGGCTTCAGGTCTCCGTGCACAATCAATTGCCGGTGGGCATAGCTCACCGCGTCACAAATTGCCAGAAACGACTCCAGCCGCCGCGAAAGTTCCAGTTTCCGCGCCGTGTCGCTTTTATCGAGCGGCGTGCCCTCGATATATTCGGTAACCAGGTAGGGCAGCCCGTCATCGGTAATGCCGCCGTCCAGCAGCCGCGTGATATTCGGGTGGTGCAACCGCGCCAGAATCTGCCGCTCCATGCGGAACCTCCGCAGCGCGCCTGGCGTCACCGCCGAATGGCGAATCAGCTTCAGCGCCACCGGCATCCGGTACCCGTCCACCTCTCGGGTCGAAAGGTACACCTCGCCCATGCCGCCTTGCCCCAGCAGGGATTCCAGCAGATACGGCCCGATCTGGCGCCCGGCCGAAGTACGCGGGCTGGTCAGATTCACCACCGCGTCTTCCAAAAAGGCGCCCGCCTCGCCCAGGGCGGCGATTAGCGACAGGACCTCCGCCCGCAACGAAGCGTCGGTACCGCAAACTTCGTCTAAGTAGCGCGTCAACTCTCCGCGCGGAAGGTCCAGCGCGTGGTCAAAAACTTCCTTTACGCGCTTCCATCGGGCAGCGGGAGCCGAATGCGACGGCCCAGGAGTCATGGAACGGACGGCTTCGCCTGCCCCCCGCCTGCATAGGCCTTCGACAACTCGCGGAACAGCCACGCCTTTGCCGATACCCAGTCCCTTTTCACCGTCGATTCCGATACCCCGAGCACTTCGGCGGTCTCTTCAATCGATAATCCCGTAAAAAATCGCAGCTCAACAATCCGCGCCTGCTGCGGGTCTACTTTCGCCAGCGTCTCCAATGCATCATCCAACGCTTCCAATTCCAGGTCGCGCTTTTCCGAAACGCCCAGCGCCTCGTCCAGCGAGAGCGCCATCGCTCCCCCGCCCCGCTTGGCCGCGCGCACGCCGCGCGCATGATCCACAAGAATCCGGCGGATCATCTGCGCCGCGATTCCAAAAAAATGGGCGCGATTCTGCCACCGCACGGACCGCTGGTCCACCAAGCGCATATACGCCTCATGCACCACCGCCGTCGCCTGCAGCGTATGGTCCGAGCGCTCCCTGTGCAGATAGATCGCCGCCAGCCGCCTCAATTCGTCATACACCACCGGCGTCAACGAATCCAGCGCGGCTCGATTGCCGTCTGACCACTGCTGCAAAAGCTGCGTAACTTCCGGTGTCGTCATGCTCTGCTCGTTAGGCAGTATAACGTTTTGCCGCCCTCCCAGGGCAGCCGCGTTGCGAGAATCCCCTTGCATTACTTACACTCAGACGAACGCGCGCCGGTTTGGTTCCGACTGTTTGCGCCTGTCGTCCTATGTTCGACCGTACCCATCTGCAGCAGTTCTTCCTCGTCGCCCTTGCCGTCGCGGCCCTCACCCTCTGTTACGTGATCATCGAGCCCTTCCTGGGCCCCATCGTCACCGCAACGGCCCTCGCCGTCCTTTTTTATCCCGTCCATATTGCGCTCCTGCGCCGCATGCCGCGCAAGGAAAGCCTGGCCGCCGCGCTGTCCCTTCTCCTCGTCATAGCCCTGATCGTCCTGCCCTCCATCTGGCTCGTCTCCACCGTATCCCGCGAACTCACGGGCCTCTACTCCGCGCTGAAAACCCGCAGTGACGCCGGCGGCGGTTGGGCGGAATGGCTCACCGAATACGGCAGCCGTCCCCTCATCTACTTCGGCCTGGACCCTGCCACCGCCCAGGACCAGCTGCACACCTTCCTTTCCGAACGCGTCGGCAGCATCAGCGGCGGACTCCTCCGTCTCATCCAGGGCATTCTCAGCAATGTCGCCGTCTTTTTGTTCAATGGCGTCATCGCCCTCTTCGTTCTCTTTTTCCTGCTTCGCGACGGAGACCATCTTTTGGAACGCGCCCGGGAGTTCCTTCCCCTGCCTTCCCGCGTCTTCGATCGCCTGATAGCCGAAGTCGGCAAAAGCGTCTTGGCCAATGTCTACGGCGTCGGTGCGGTAGCCATCGTCCAGGGAACGCTCACCGGGCTGCTCTTTTTCTTTACCGGCGTCCATTCCCCAGTCCTCTGGGGCGTCATCGCCGGGTTCTGCTCCATGATCCCGGTCGTCGGCCCTCCCGCCGTCTGGGTTCCCGTCGCCGTTTCGTTCGCTATCACCGGGTCTTGGGGGAAAGCCGCCGTCATCGCCGCTTTCGGAGCCGGCGTCATCGGAACCGCCGACAATGTCCTCCGCCCCTGGATCGTCAGCGGCCGCGTCCAACTCCATCCTCTATTTGTTTTTATTTCGCTTCTTGGAGGGGCGCAGGCGTTCGGCTTTCTGGGCCTGTTTATCGGACCCGCCGCTCTTTCCGTCACCATCGTGATTCTGGAGGTTCTCAAGCAGGGCATCCCCGGCCGCCCCGGCCGGGAGCAGGCCGTGCCGGACCAGAATACCCTCCCCGGCGGGCCCGCGTAAAAAGTCCAGCACCGCTTTTGCCTCCGCGGTCCGTCCGTTGTTCCGGATCACCACGCCCGTCTGCCGCAGTTTGTCCGGCAGCATCACCCCGCCTTGGCCATGCACCAAGGTCCAGGACGTCAACGCCGCATCCACATTGCCGCTCCCCGCAAACTGCATCGTCTGGCGCACCGTCTCCGCTAACACCAGTTTCGGCTGTACCGTTGCCCACAAACCCGCCCGCTCCAGCGCCTCTTTCGCCAACCGGCCATACGGTGCATGCTGCGGATTCGCCATCGCAATTCGCCGTACCTCCGGCCGCGCCAGGTCTTCCAGCCGCTGGATCGTCCCGGATTTGGACCACAGCGCCAGCCTCCCAATCGCATAAACCTGCACGGTCGCCGCATCCCCCTGCCCGGAATCCACAACCTGTTTGACAAATTTTTCGTCGGCCGAAAGAAAAAGTTGAAAGGGGGCGCCTTGCTGAATCTGCCTCGCCAATTGCCCCGACGAGCCCACCGAAATACGGATTGTAAGATTTTGATTCTTTTGTACTTGTTCCGTAATTTCCTGTACGGCCGGCGCAAGGTCGCTCGCGGCGGCCACCAGCAGGTCTTGCCCAAAGAGTTGAGTGGAAGACACTAAACCCAGTGTTGACAAAAGAACACTCAGGTTCCATACTAGGGTTGTGCGCAGTGTGGAGCGGTAGAGGCTCATGCCAGCCCCCTCCCAGCGCAAACCTTTTTTAGGGAGGCATCTACAACTGTTATGAGCAAAATCATCGGTATTGACCTCGGCACTACCAATTCCGTCGTCGCCGTCATGGAAAGCGGCAACCCGGTAGTCATCGCCAATCAGGAGGGAGCCCGGACTACTCCTTCCGTTGCGGCATTTGCTAAGAATGGGGACCGGCTCGTTGGGCAGGTTGCCAAACGTCAGTCCGTAACCAACCCAGAGAATACCATCTACTCCATCAAGCGCTTCATGGGCCGCCGCTTCGATGAAATCGGGGCCGAAATGAAGTTGGTCCCGTATAAGGTTCTCCCCGGCGAAAACGGCGACGCGCGTGTCGAAATCCAGGGCAAACGCTATGCACCGCCGGAGATCTCCTCCATGGTGCTCGGCAAGCTGAAGGAAGCGGCCGAAGCCTATCTTGGCGAAAAGGTGAGCAAGGCCGTCATCACCGTTCCGGCTTATTTTAATGATGCGCAGCGCCAGGCCACCAAGGACGCCGGCCAGATCGCCGGTCTCGAAGTGATGCGTATCATCAACGAGCCGACGGCCGCGGCCCTCGCCTACGGCCTCGACAAGAAGAAGGATGAGACCATCGCCGTTTTCGACTTTGGCGGCGGCACGTTTGACATCTCCATCCTCGAAGTCGGCGACGGCGTCGTGGAAGTGAAAGCCACCGACGGAGACACCCACCTGGGCGGCGACAACATCGACGACCGCTTGATGGAATGGATCATCACCGACTTCAAGAAGGAAAGCGGCATCGATCTTTCGCACGACAACATGGCCAAGCAGCGGCTCAAGGAAGCCGCCGAAAAGGCCAAAATCGAGCTCTCCACCCTTCTCGAAACCGAAATCAACCTGCCGTTTATCACGGCCGATGCCACGGGACCGAAGCACCTCGTTCTGAAACTCACCCGCATGCGGTTTGAGCAGATGATCGACGACATTCTCACCCGTGCCCTCGAGCCCTGCAAACGCGCCATGTCCAACGCCAAGGTCACTCCGTCGCAGATCGATGAAGTGGTTCTCGTCGGCGGCTCCACCCGTATTCCGAAAGTCCAGCAGATGGTGCGGGATCTGTTCGGCAAGGAACCGAACCGTACGGTGAACCCGGATGAAGTGGTAGCGGTCGGCGCGGCGGTCCAGGGCGGCGTTTTGGGTGGAGAAGTGAAGGACGTCCTGCTCCTCGACGTCACCCCGCTCTCCCTCGGAATTGAAACCCTGGGCGGCGTGTTCACAAAGATGATCGAGGCCAACACCACCATTCCGACCCGCCGCAGCGAGACATTCTCGACTGCCAGCGACAGCCAGCCGTCGGTGGAAATCAAGGTGTTCCAGGGCGAACGCGCCATGGCCGCCGACAACCGCTCGCTCGGCGTCTTCCAGTTGGCGAACATCCCGCCTGCCCCGCGCGGCGTCCCGCAGATTGAAGTGACGTTCGATATCGACGCCAACGGCATCCTCAACGTCACCGCGAAGGACAAGGCGACCAACAACGAGCAGAAGATCACCATCACCTCCTCCTCCGGCCTCAGCAAGGACGAAGTGGAGAAGATGGCCCGCGAGGCGAAGGAAAATGCCTCCGGCGATCAGAAGCGCAAAGATGGCGTCGAAGCCCGCAATCGCATCGACGGCTTGATCTACAGCGTGGAAAAGACGCTGAAGGATCACCGCGACAAGGTGAGCCCGGAAGAAGCCAAGGCCGTCGAAGAAGCCCTGGAGAGCGCCAAGAAGGCGCGCGACGAGGGCGCGGTTGAAGGCATCAATGCAGCCAGCGACAAGCTCACCACCGCCAGCCACAAACTGGCCGAGGTCATGTACAAGGCTTCGCAGGCGGATGCGGCGGCCGGCGGCGCGGCAGGCCAGTCGGCCAACGGAGCCGGCGCTCCCCCTCCAGACGGGGAAGCCAAGAAGGACGACGTGGTCGACGCTGAGTTCGTCGACGTGGACGACAAAGGAAAGCAATAACCGGCAATCGAATCGGCGGGAGCCCTCTCTGGCTCCCGCCGCGTTAGGAAACTAGCATGGCCCAGCGGAAGGACTACAACGAAACCCACGGCGTAAGCCGCGATGCCACGGCGGATGATATTCGCAAGGCGTACCGCAGGCTGGCCCG
>DASTML010000111.1:0-63022 GCA_035714175.1 Bryobacteraceae bacterium
GGAGTCTGCAGTAGTTGCGCGGCGAAAAATGTGAGCCCGATCCGTAGGACCACGGCGCCGGCCGCGCCAATCGCAATACCCAGTTTTCTTTCTTTGGGCGTCAGCGATTTCACCGCCATGGCGATAACAACGGCGTTGTCCCCTGCCAGCAATAGATCGATTACAACGATTGAGAGGATGTTTAACAGCAGTTGAACTGAGAATTCCGGCATACCAGGGGCAGAATGTTGAAGATACCATGTCGCTCCGGGCTACCGCTTTACAATTTGGTCGACCTCAAACATCCGGTACACCGTCTCTTCCATGCCGCAGCGGCGATAGGTAGTCTGCGCCGCCTCATTGTGAGCCTCCACATAGAGTCGTAACCCGCACACGTCCCCCCGCTCCCGCATCCTCATTTCGACGGCCGCATATAGCGCCCGGAATACGCCCTGCCCGCGATGTTCCGGCAGCGTATAGACGCTTTGGATCCACCAGAAAACGCCGTTCCGCCAGTCGGACCACTCATACGTAATCAACAGCTGCCCCGCCGGCTCCCCGTTTTTTTCCGCAATCAGGTAGAAACCGCGCCCCGGGTCGGCGAATACGGCTTCCACTCCCGCAAGCACCCGTTCGGGGTCCAACCGTAGCGACTCCGTCTCCCAGGCCATCCGCTCGTTGCCGGCCGCCAGAAATGGAGCATCTCCGTCAACCGCCTCGCGAACTGTAATCAAGGAAGTTCCACCTGTAGCGTCCACATCGGCTGGTTCCGTAACTCCTCCGGCAACGCCGGGAGCGTCACGGTCGCTCCGCCGCGTTCCGCCTCCCAGGTCAGCGGCCCGCCCCCGCCCAACAATCGAACCGATTTGGCGGCGCCGATCCCTTGCAGATGGAAAGTACCGTCCGGCCACCGGGGCAGAATCGCAAACACAGCTTTTCCTTTCGCCGTGAAAAACGCGTCAATGGACGCCTTTCCCGCCGCGGGCTTTCCCGTTAGCTTCGTGACGTCGTACGCCGATTCATATTCCTTGTTGTAGTCCACCTTCTCCACCTGGCCCGCGCTCCACTGCCTCGTCATTTTCCACGGGCGCGTACCATAGATCGCTTCTCCGTTCACGCGCAGCCAATCGCCGATCTGCAGGAGCCGCTCCTCCATCACGACAGGAATTGTGCCGTCCGCGGCCGGTCCAATATCCAGGAGCAGATTTCCCCCGCGGCTGACCAGATCCACGAGCATTGTTACCAGTTCCTTGCCGGTGTGATAGTGCTCCAGACGTTCCGCGCGATTGTAGCCATAACTGAACCCCATCCCGCGGCTCTCCTCCCACGCGTGGGAGGATCCGCTCATGCCCGGCGTGTATTCGGTGGTCCAATAGCCGCCATGCTTGTGGCGCGAGTCCTTCCCCCACCGGTCGTTCACCACAACGTCTTTTCCGCCCTTGGTCTCATTAAAGAGCCATGCCAAAAGGGACGGACTCCCCCATTCCTCGGACGTAAGATCCCATTCGCCATCGGCAAAGATAAGCGATGGCTCGTAGCGCGTCACCAGGTCCTTAAACTGTGGCGTCATGTGCTCACGGATGTAGCGCGGCTTGTCCTGCAGCCAAAGCGGATTGAACCACTCGTAGAGCGAGAAGTAAAAGCCCATCTTCAGATGCTTTCGCCGTACGGCCGCCGTCAGGTCGCCCAAGACGTCCCGTCTGGGTCCTGACTCCGCCGCATTCCAGGGCCGCCCCCACGTCGCGGAAGCCTCTTTGCTGGGCCAAAGCGCAAACCCCTCGTGATGTTTAGATGTCAGCGCCACGTACTTGGCGCCGGAGCGCGCGAAAACGTCCGCCCAATGGTCCGGATCGAACAATTCCGCTCGAAACTCCGGCGCAAATTGGGCATATGGAAATTCGGCTCCGTACCGCTTTTGATGATAGGCCCACGTACCGGTTTGAATCGCGTTGGCCTTTGGATCTTTCCCACGCTCCATGGCATTCCAATACCATTCGGCATACGCTAATTTGCCCGGAATCAGGGGCGCGTAGGCAGGGACTGAATAGACGCCCCAATGAATGAAAATGCCGAACTTTGCATCGGTGAACCAAGACGGCGTGGGCCGCTTGTCGAGCGACTCCCAATTCGGCTCATAGCGTTGTCCCCACACCACGGCAGTCATTAACAAAAGCGGCAGCAGGCGCATCGTAAACCCCTGACCATTCTAGCCACGGATTACAATACGGGGCGACGATGTCGATCACTCCGTCCTACGATGACCTCGCCTATGGCGACCTTACCTTCCACGACACCCACCCGGGCCTCCTGGCCGCCGTCGCCGCCACGGTGGGCCATTGGACGCCGCCGGTAAACACGGCCCGCATTCTGGAGTTGGGATGCGGTACCGGGTTCAACATCCTGGCCATGAGCCAATCCTTGCCGGAGGCGTCGTTTGTGGGCATCGATCTCAGCGCCCCGCAGATTGCCCGCGCGAACTCCGTAGCTCGGGAAATCGGTGCAAGGAACGTCACGTTCCACTGCGCCTCCATTGACTCCTGGGAAGCGGAACTCCATTCGTTTGACTTCATCATCGCCCACGGTATTTACTCCTGGGTCCCCTCCCCCATCCGCATCGCTATTCTGCGGCAGGTGGACCGCCTGCTCTCGCCGCAGGGCGTTGCCTACATTAGCTACAACACCCTGCCCGGCTGGCGCCTGTGCCAACTCGTTCGCGACGCTCTACGCCAAGCCATGGACCCCACCCTTCCTTTTATTGCGCAAATTCCGAAGGCCCGCGCGCATATGGAACAACTTCTGGCGGCAATGGCCGAACCGGAAGCGCCCTACGCCGCCGTCCTGCGCACTATTTGGCAAACCGTTTCCGCCACGCCGGACTATTACATCGCCCACGAATATCTGGCGGAGGAAAATACGGCTGTCTTTTTCGATCAATTCGCCCAGGCCGCCGCGCAACACAACCTCCAGTTCCTCATCGAAGCGCGCCTTTACGCCAACAGCGCCTACCAAAGTGACGAGATCGCCGCGGCGCTCGCAACGGCCGCCGGTGACGATCTGCTCCGGAGGGAACAGCATCTCGATTTTCTGACAGGCCGCTTCTTCCGGCAATCCATTCTTTGCCGGGCCCTTCCCGCCCCTCAACACGACGCGGACCCGGCTCTACTCCTGGACCTCAACGTCTCCAGCAGCGCCGAAATTCTTGACCGGGGCGACTACATCCTTCGCGTCCGTCAGATCTGGGGTAAGGAGGTCGAGGTAACGGACGACGCCTGCATCGCAGCCCTATTGGCTCTGGAGCCGTTCGGAGTAAGGCCTGTCCCCATTCGCGATATCGAGCCCGCGATCCTGGGAGCGTTGGGCATGGAGGGGATGCGAGGCCTCGCCGACCCGGTGACGGCCTCGGTTCTCCTCGCCGGTTGGCGAAACGGCTTGTGGACTCTCCGGGCTGATTCGCCTGCCATGACGCATCTGGTATCGGATCATCCCGCCGCATGCCCGCTCGCCCGTCTGCAGGCATCACTCGGCGCGGAGCCCACCAGCCGCCTGCACCGGCCGGTTCGTCTAACGCCGGAGGAGTTGGAACTGCTCCGGCATCTCGACGGAACACAGACTGGCGCGCCGGCCGCGGCGCTCCTGCGCTTCGCGGCCGCCGGACTGCTCGCCGGCTAGCCGCCTACCAATTAGTAAAGGAACCATCCGGGCGGCGCAGCAGCGGAGTCAGCGAATACCGCTCCGTATGGTCACCGATCTGCTGGAGCTGGCCCGTATCTACTTCCACGCCCAATCCCGGCCGTTCATTAGGCCATAGCTTGCCTTCCCGCAGGTCGTAGTGCGTCTTGAGATAAGGCCATGGCCGCGTGCCGCCCATCACCATTTCCATGAGCGTTGGGCCGGGGAATACGGTGCAGCAATGGACCATGGCAGCTTCCGAGATTGGCCCGGTAAAGTGCGGCACCAGACCCACATAGTGGGTCTCGCACAGCGCGGCAATCTTCTGAAACTCCGTTATGCCGCCAACATTGGGAATTGTCGCCCGGGCGTAGTCGATTAGATGTTGCTCGATTAATTCGTTCCACTCCCACTTCGGCCCGAACTGTTCGCCCACCGCGATCGGAACCTTCACCTGATGCCGCAGCGTGCGGTAGATGCCGGGATTCTCGCTGCGGACCAGATCCTCCACGAAGTATGGCCGCAGCGGCTCAATCTGGTTCGCCAGCGTCACGGCGTCCGGCATATCGAGTTCCGTGTGGAAGTCAATGCACCAACCTCCATCCCGGCCTACCCCTTCCCGAACCTGCTGGCACAACTCATAGACACGTTTCACGTTCGCAAACCGGTCCATTACCGGCCCGCGCTGGTCCGTCGAAATCCGGTAGGCACGGAATCCCGCGTCGACACACGCTTTGGCGACCTCTTTCGGCGTCCCCTGCGCCGGATAGCCGGTCGAATAACATTCCACATGTTCACGGGATTGGCCGCCCAGCAACTGGTACACCGGTACGCCCAACGCCTTCCCTTTCAGATCCCACAGGGCCACATCCAACGCACCCAACGCATGCACCTTTTCCCGCCCGGCTGGATAAAAATAGGCGCGATGCATCATTTGCCAAAGGCGGTCGGTGCGGAACGGATCTTCCCCGATCAGCAACCCGGCGCACTGTTCCATCGTATTCGCGGCGCCTCCCTCGCCTACGCCTACCAGCCCGGAATCGGTTTCCACTAACACGACGTTCGTGCTCTGGTTAAACAGCGGCTGTTTGGTGTTCGGCCTGCCCGCCGCATCGGTAGGCGTGCGGTAGTACCGGATACGCGTGATCTTGGTCTTGGGCAACCCGGCCGCGTCCGCCCGGTCCGCCATCGTCAATGCCCCAGCCGCGCCAAATGCCGCTTGTAAAAACCCTCTTCGCTTCATTGTGCGGCCATCATATCAAGCCGCCTGCCCGCATCCCGTACAGCTCCGGATGTACTAGCGAAAGCGCCTCTCCCGGCACCGCATCCAGAAACTCGCGCAACGCGGGGTAGTCGTCGGCGGACTCTTCCCGCACAAACAGCAACAGATTTTGCCTGTACCAGAAGCAGACCCTCCCGTCGGTCCAGATGCGCCGCCGCAGACAGTCCACCGCCACATATCCCCGCGCGGCAAAGCGCTCCGCCCAATACTCCGGCCACTGTTCGTTGATGTGTCCGTGCCCGCCCTGGCCGGGGATCGCCGCCGAAAACAGGACCACCGGAGCCGCTTTTGTCAAAGCCTCCACGAGTCCGTCGGCTGATTCCGCGGGCAGATGCTCGGCAATTTCTAGGCAAACCGCCAGATCGTAGCTCTCCGGCAGAAAAGCCGGCCGGCGAATATCCAGGCGCAGAAATTGGTCCTGAGGAATCCACAATGAAGCGGGATGGAGCGGGGCTCCGTCGACGCCAAGAACCTCGGCGACGCCGTGCTTGCGAAACACGGATAGCCAGGCCCCTTTCCCACATCCAAAGTCCACGACTGATTGCGGACGGACATATTCCAGAACAACTGGCACCACCACCTCGGCCGACGAGAGCGAGCCGCCATCCACTCCGTCCAGGTACTCCTGCGTGTAAATGGGATCCGCCCACCGCTCACCGGCGCGCCAACTGGCGTCATAATCGGGAGCCCAGTGAAATCCGCCGCCCCATACGCTCTGGTGCCCAACATGCTGTACCAGAGACGGAGTGTGGTAGAAAATCTTGCCCAGACGGCCCGCCATACGCGACATCTGGATGTCTTGCATTCCTTCTACTTCGCCCCAATGCTCAACAAAGTAACGAGCCGTTGCCGACGATAGAAGATAGGCTTGGCTACCGTACACGGATTCAGGATCCGCCACGAAATAATTACCTGTGGGATGACGCTCCAGTTCACCTATGTTCGGATTGTAGAGCGAGGCAAAAAACGGATCGTCTCCTGTCACGCCCCGCAGGGGCTCCCACTCTTCTAAATTGCGCCGGATATGGGCATTGAACTCCAGGTCGTCTTCCAAAAACAGCAGAAAATCAACGCCGTCGGCCACCGCCCGCCGCAGTGCCTGTAGAGAATTAAACGATTGCCGGTCCTGCTTTCTCTCGAAGGTCGATTCGTCCAGCACCACCACCGGACGCTCGCCCCAATCCGTGGCGCGCAATGCTTCGGCCGTCTTTTCCCGTAACTCCTCGCGCTCGGCGCAGGAGATCATATAAGCCCCTATGTTCATCAAAGCCCCCGATTACGGTAGCATACGCCAATGGCGGGCGAACCGCTCATAACTTGTATCATGCCGACGGCCAACCGCCGGCCCTACGTTCCGCTCGCCATCCAACGGTTCCTCGAACAGGACTACCCGAATCGCGAGTTGCTTATCGTCGATGATGGCGACGATCCCGTGCGTGACCTTGTGCCCAACGATTCGCGGATTCGCTACCTGTCTTCGCCTGGGCGGCTGTCCTTGGGTTCGAAGCGCAATTACGCCTGTGGCCATGCCAGGGGACGGTACATCGCGCACTGGGATGACGACGATTGGATTGCGCCGTGGCGGCTCTCGTATCAATTGGCGGAAATGGAGCGGTTCCAAGCGGATCTCTCCGGGCTCAGCCGTCTCTATTTTTGGGATCCGGAACAGGCACGGGCATGGCTCTATGTCTACCCCGCCGCCGAAACGCCTTGGGTCGCCGGCGGCACGCTCTGCTACCGCAAGAGTTTTTGGGAGCGGAATCCCTTCCCCGATTTGCAAGTGGGGGAGGACAACTTCTTCGCCTGGACGGACCAACCCAAGCGCCTCCTGGCGCTGGAACGCTATCCGTTCTACGTCGCCACCGTTCATAGAGCCAATACCAGCCCTAAACACATCGCCTCGGACCGGTGGTTGCCGATTGATGTCAGGGAAATCCACGAAACGATGGGCGCCGCCTTCTTCGCCTACAACGGCCGCCTTGCCGATCCGGTGCTTGCGCCGCGCCGCCCGCATACGCGCCCAACCGCCGTTGTCGCCGCCGCGCAGGGAATCGGCGACATCATCCGGATGACGCCCATGGTCCGCGTGCTGGACCGTCTGGGCTACGATACCGACCTGCTCATCGAGCCGGACTTCGCCAGTACCGTTGAACTCCTGGAAGGGGCTCCCGAGATCCGACGTCTTTACCACCGGTCCAGCAACTGGAGCGGCGAGACATCGACCCGAATGGAGGGACTGACTCGGGAACGCTACACCGTGGCTGTCGCCAGTTGCCTCGGCGCTCCTCTCCTGGATCTGCTCCACGCAGAACGCAAAATCGCCCCTTCGCCGGAAGAATGGTTGCGGCTGGGAGACAGCGCCTGCCTCGAACAAATGGCACGGGACCTGCTCTGGCAGGAGCCCATTCCAGAGCCTTTCGTCATCCCTTCCGGACGCCGCTTCGACATCCCTCCGGATACGGTAGCCATCCATCCCGGCTGTAAACCGAACTGGCCCTGGAAGAAGTGGCACGGTTTCGACGACCTCGCCCTTTCCCTGCCCCAGGTCGCGGTTATCGGCGTCCCATCGGATCTCGATAACGCCGGAGCCTACTTTTCCCAGCCCTTCCGCTGGCCATCGCATGCCCGCAACTATGTCGGCCAACTCTCGCTTCCCGATACCGCCGCACTCCTCTCCCAGTGCGCCGCGCTCGTCTCCAATGACTCGGGTGTCATGCATATCGGAACGGCCCTGGGAATTCCCACACACGGCATCTTCGGCATTACCAGCCCCCAACGGGAAGCCATCCCGGCATCCAATCTCTTCCCGATCACCAAGCAACTCCCCTGTGAACCGGCATGCCGGGAAAAGGAATGGGGCCGCAGCAACTGCGAACAGGACCTGGAGTGTCTGCGCACTCTGACAGCCGCCGAAGTGCTTCGGGCGCTCCGCCCGGCTCCGCCGGCAGAGAACGAGGAACCGCTGCGGGTGGTATATTGCGGGCCGTTTCTCGAAGCCTCTGGCTACGGTACCGCCGCTCGCGGCTACATCCGCGCCCTCCACGCGGCGGGTGTTGAACTCGCTGTCATTCCCGCCACTAATCCTTTCGCAGTCCGCACCATCTCCGATCCTTTCATTGAGTCCTTGCCCTACGCGGTCGACAACCCCGATTTCGTCATCCTTCACGGCATCCCGCCACAGTGGCCCGAACTGTCCATAGACGCGCCCATCATTGGCCTTACCGTGTGGGAAACCGACACCGTTCCACCGTCCTGGCGCGAAGCGCTCGCACGCGTCACCGACCTCTGGCTGCCGTCGCGCCACAACTGTGACGTCTTCGCCGCCGGGTGCTCACACCCCATCTTTCGCTGGCCGCACATCGCGCCGTCCGATTGGTCCGGACAACCCTCCGTACCGCTGGATCTCCCCGCTATCCAGGCCGGAGACTACGTCTTCTACTCGATCTTCGAATGGCAACAACGGAAAGCGCCCGTCGAAACCATCCTCAGCTTCCTGGACGCCTTTCCGGAAGCCAACACGGCCATCCTTGTCCTGAAAACAAATCCGGAAATCGCGGACGCCGCGGAGGAGGCACTGGCTCTTTGCCGCAAGGAATTGCCCTCGCAGGCCCGCGTTCTGATCGTTGCCGAACACTGGCCGGATGGCCGCATCCGCGCCCTCCAGGCGCGCGGAGACTGCTATATCTCCCTCCACCGGGGCGAAGGGTGGGGCTATCCGTTGTTTGAGGCCGCTTGCCGGGGCCAGTCCATCATCGCCACCGCCTACTCCGGCCCGATGGAGTTCCTCGACCCTGAACACCACGCGCTGATCCCCTATACGCTTGGGCCGGTTCTGCAAAACTACTTCTACTACGCGCAGGATATGCAATGGGCGGAACCGGATTGGCGCGCTGCCACGGCCGCCATCGCGAAGACCTACGCCGCGCGGCATATCGTTCGGCCCGAAGCCCAGCAGGCCGCCGCCGCTCTCAGACAGCGCTTTTCCATGGAGACTATCGGGCGTTCTGCCCGGCGGCGGCTATTGGCGCTCCGCGCCCGCGCCCGGCGGCAAAGACCTTTTCCTGCTGCTCCGCCCATTCCCCCGCCGTCTGTCCCAATACCAGGCGACTGGTATGACGCGGACTACTTTGACCATGGCCGCAAGAGCAACTGGAGTACGGGGTACACCCCCGAATCTGTCGGCGCCGTAATCGGCCACTCCGCTTCCTGGCTATGCGATATCTTCCCCAACGCCGCCACGTTCATCGATGCTGGCTGCGCCCGGGGCTACCTCGTCGGGATACTGCGTGATGCCGGCAAGCAGGCATGGGGTTTTGACCACAGCCCATGGGCGATCCAGACCGCCGACGAGCAGGCTCGGCCCTTCCTTTCCCTGGCTACGGTCGAGCAGTTTCGGCCCTCGCAAAACGTCGATGTGCTGCTGGCCTTTGACCTCTTGGCGCATCTCACCGCGGATCAGGCGCTCGTCTTTCTTTCCAACGCCCGCGTTTGGACCAATCACTGCCTGCTTGCTACTGTCCCCTCCCCGGAAGACGGCATCGAAGCCGCCGGCCGCGATCCGTCGCACGTCACGTTCCGTACCCGTGCCTGGTGGCGCGACCTCTTCGAGAGGGCCGGATGGAGGCAGGATTTCGCAATGCGCTCTGCGGAGCGCGCCTGCCAAGCTCATCCGTTCGTCGCCGCTATGCGGTGGAATGTCTACTTGTATCTACCATGATTCGCGCTCCAGAATATAGAGGCGCCGGTCCGAAGCAGCCAGGATCTCTCCGGACTCCGTCAAGATCGGCGGCGTCACGAGCGACTCGGGCAGCGTGCTGATCACGCTCCGCTCCCCTGTCGCGCTGTAGACCACCACGGAGTTGCCCTCCGATACCAATAACTGGCCCGTGGGATCCACGGAGGCGCCGGCAGCCTTCCCTTTCGCCGGCTTGGTCCATTTCACGCGACCATCGGTCCCCACGGCGACAATCAGATTGTCGGCAAGCAAATAGACGGTGTGGTCATATCCCACAATCGGCGGATGTGCCACGTCCGCTCCGGGAGCCAGCGGAAATGCATAGAGCCGCTCGCCGGAAGGCGTCAGCAGCCAAAGTTCCACTCGCTTTCCAAGCTGCGCCAGCATGTAGATTCGCCCTGCTTCGTCCAGACTGATCGACTGGGGTTCGAATTCGCCTTCAAGCGCTCCTTCCACCTGTAGTCCCCAATGCAGCAGGTGCAGCCGGTCGGTTGTCGCGGCGACCAGTCGCTCGTCCAGTCCCGCCACATGCAGCGTCAGCGTCGGCAGCGTCAACGCGGCCTTTCGTTCCAGTGACGTCAAAAACGCCATGGAATCGACTTCCTCTGGCTGGCCCAGATCATAGCTCTCAATCAACGAATTCTTCGCCAGAAACTCGCCATGTGCGCCGCGCGGCCGCTCCGTTCCCGCAATAATCATTCGCCGGTCCCGCCGCGCAACGAACGTGCGGACAACCGTGCTTCCCATCGACGGCAGGAAATTGTAAGGAAGCGAACCGTCCGCCAGGGTGCGCGCCCCCAGGTAGCCCGGCGGATTGATCACGTAGAACAGCTTCCGCGGCGCATCCATTACGGCCGGCCCCAATCCCAATCGATCGGTCGTAACCAGAACGCCGCTCCGTTGGAACAAACGCCATTCCGGTCCCACCGTTAGAATCCGGTCGCCATCCTGCAGCACGAACTGGGTCGGCAATGTCTCATGCAGGTCCGCCGCCTTGCGCAGTTTGTAGCCTACGGGAGGGACCACATACCCCAGCCGGGAGTTCAACTGCGGATTCGCATACGCCTGCCGGTACGGGAGTCCGGACGCAGCCGCCGGCGGCAACGCGGTCTGCGCTCCCTTCGCGGGCTGGATCGCTCGCGCGGCCGGAGTGATTTCTTTGGATTCGTTGCCAATCTGCTGAATCAGTGTCGACACCTTCTTACCTCCCGCGATCAGTACAAAGGCCGCGAAGGCCGTTACGGCGAGGCGCGCCCAACCTCTTTGATGGAAGCGCGCCGCCATCTCACCGGAACCTCGTTACGGTTGTCCCTGCGCCGGGCATCACCAGCCGGACAATCGGCAGCAAATCCGCGGCGTCTAGAGAGGTTCCCGCCACGAATCCCGGCGGCGGCGGCGGAGGCGGACTGGCAATCCCCAGCATTCGCGAATAATTCGCCATGAAAGCCGGAACCGGATTGCCGGGAACCACGGGCGTATGGATGGTCAGCGTCCGCGTCCCAAGGTTCATGGGGCTTGCAGGCGGGCTGGAGGGCGGGCTCGTTATGACCAGCGAGAAATGACGCGGAAACGCCCCCGTCACTTGGTTGGACGAGCCCTGTGCCGCCGCGTTGAAAGGATGATTCACCACCACCACGGAAGCGCGGAACTCCAAGAGGCACCGGCGGAAAACATGTGTCGTCGCCGGCGCGCCGTAGTTGGCTGTTCCCGCCGCGGAGAACCGGTTGTTCAATTGATTCTGGACAGCGGACGCAATGCCATTCAAGATGGCTGTCCGGTTGGCGGTCTCCGTCGCCGTAACGGCCGTCGCCGGCAGTGTGCAGTAGATGCGGACGACAATAACCAGTACACCGTCAAACGGACTGGCCAGGCTCGAACCCGGAAGCGCTTGCGCCGAATAGACGTCCGTGCCCATCACATGCAGGTAAAGGTCGAACTGGGAGGGAGGACTAGCCGGATTCGACTGATTGGTCATACCGACGAGCGGCCACGGATAGTAGGCGCTATCCGTCTGGCCCGCGACGGCAAAGCGCGGCAGCGTGTAGTTGTTGAATGTGGGATTCACCTGCACACGGAGCGGCGTCCCGTAAATCCCGCGCACCCATTCCGCGGCGTGCCAGAAATGCCGGTTCCGCGGATGCTGGTTCGTATTCATCATGGAGCCCGGAGGGCCGCCAAATGTGCGGTCATCAAACTCATACGGATCGCCAGGCAGATTCTGGGACAGGCCCATCTCTCCGTAGGTCACCGGTCCGTTCGGATACGTGGCATTGGCCGCGCGCCAACGTTCGCTGTACTCGTCCGGCAGCCCGTCCATGTGGCCGGATTCGTGCGCGCTCGCGAAACTGCCGCTCGCGGCAATGACATGATCATTCGGCCCCGAATCACCGCCGCCGAAGATGGTCTCCCGATTCGCGCGGCCAATCGGGATTACCCGGACCGCGCAGTGCGCCCGGTTGTTCGGTACGCTCTGGCAGTACCAGACCACCATCGTCTTTGGAGCCCGTAATCCGGGCGGCGATAGCTGCGGAAGCAGCAGCGTTCGTACCTGATTCGGATTGGCGACTACAGCCGTTTCGTTCCCGCTCCAACGGTCCGATACCCGTTGCAGCATATCGTGCGCAAACTGCGGCGGACTCGCGGGAGGCGAGACAAAATTGAAGAATTTCTTAATGTAGTGGAGATTGACGGCAACTTCATTGCCCGCCTCCACATCCGTGCACCGCAGCAATGCGATGTCGAAACGCCCGCGCAACAACCGCCGGGCCGGATTAAACGGCTGAAAGCGGCTGTCCGGGCGGAATTGCCCATAGAACGGCCGCATCGCGAAGAACGGAGGAGACGAATTGAACTGCGCGGGAAACGCGCCGCCCAGGCCGATGTTGGAGTTGGCCGCGGGTCCAGGGCTTCGCGAAGTACCCGGCGTCAACGAAGCGCCAGGTAGAACCGCGCCGGCCCCGCTTCCCACCGGAATCCCGGGAGGAGCGCCCGAGTCCACCCAACGGACAGCCGCCCGCGCGCCAACGACTTGCGTGGCCGCCGCGCCATCAGGCGTGCGCCGGTCAAACACGTCGAACAGGTTGCCCTGCGCCACCACCAGCCGTGTCCAGTCCGGGTAGTCCCAGATGTAGTTGCTCGCGGTCGGCACGTTACTGAACGGCAATTCCAACGGCATGCCCGCCGTGCCGCTGGGCATGCTTTTGTACAGCCCCTGCGTTCCACAATTGGGCAGATCATTCGCAAAGCGATGTCCGAACACAGCCACCCGGTCCTGCGCGCCCAACGCCGGCAAGGCGGCCAGGGCCGGAGTTGCCGTATAGAGAACCATATCGTCCAGGCAGAACACCAGTGGGTTGGCCCTCCGCTCCGCCTGGGCAATCTCTGCCGCCGTCAAGGCATCGAAGAACTTTCCCGGTGCGGGAGGCGAGCTGACAACGCGCCGCGTGTAGTACTTCCTCGACTTCCAAATCGGCGGCACATCGTAATACCGTAAACGGTCCGGCTGCGGACCGGCGCCGGAGGGCGGCGGGCTCACCGCCATCACGCGCCGGGTATCGGTCTGCGCGTACACAACGGTGTTGGCCGGCGTCTGAAATCGCAAACCCAGTTGTGCGCCGGAGGGAGGAGAAATCGTAACGCCGGCAGCCGTCCGCCGCTCCACAAACGGGATCGCTTGCAGCAGACTCTTATTTCCCAGGTCGATAGCCCAATTGCTATGCGCCGTCGGCGGTGATCCGGCGGCATTCGGGTCCGCGCGAAAGCCATCAACAGCGATTGGCGGAAGGCTGATCCGGGCCCGGTGCGCCGCACGCGGCGGTGAATCCAGGTGAGCGTTGCCGAAATACCGGTCATAGTACTCGAAGCGCAGAAAGTGCCAATGCGGATTTAGGATGAGGACGACAGGGTTCGCGGGGGTCCCCATGCTGATATTAGCCGGGGGCGAAAGCGTATGTACCAGCGTCCCATTGGGAGCGTCAAACCGGCCATTGCCCGTGAAAGTCGGCGGACTCCAATCCGCCTGTCGCAGCTCCCAATTCTGCGGGAGGCTGAAAAAGCGCTGGCCTTGGCCGGAGGCGGCCGTGAGACCAGAAGCCGGTTGAAAACGCGGCGGAGAGGCGGGCGGCGAACCCAGCGGTTCACAGACAATGTACGGAATCTCGCCGGCCGGAAACTCTAGCGTAAAATTCTGCCACGGAGCGGTAGTGCGCGCGTCAAAACTCAGAATGCCGCGATTTCCGATCGGGGGCGAAGGTACAACCGTTACTGCCCCGCCGCCGCTTCCAAACCGGACCCGCACAGGAAAGTTAGGGGGGAAATCGCGAACTACCCCCAGCGGGTCGAGAAATCGCAACCGGAGATGGATTCGCGGAACCGGCGGCTGCACCGTATTGGCTCCGATGGCGCCGAAGAAACTGCGAAATGCCTGACTGAACCAGTCGTCCATCGAGAGCTAACCTCCGTGCCTTTCTGCGACCTTCGCCTGGGTCGCCGCATCAGCCTCCCCGGTCTCCGGAAGTTCGTTCGCCTTCTGAAATTTCCGCAAAGCATCCGCCGTATCTTCGTCGAATTCCCCCGACGGTTCTCCGTCCAAAAAGCCCAGGTTCTTCAAACGGCCCTGCAAGCCCCGCATGTCCTCCACGGGATGCAGTTGCCCGAGATCGAACAAATAGACCTCTTCGGGTTCGCCCGCGGGTTTCAAAACCAGCCGCGCCTTCTTGGACTTCGGTTTGATGGTCTCGGTCAAGACCCCATTGCCGTCGGTGGATCCCTTCTTCTCGGCGCCGTCCACAATCAGCGAATACGGAATGCGCGCCCGCGGTTTTCCTTCCACGTCCAGCATCCTGTACCGCAACTGCACGGGGACGCCTTTCAATCGAAATCGGTGCGTTTTCGTCGTGACGCACTGCTCTTCCCGTTTACGTTTGTCTGGAACGACCAGCACATCTCCCGGCAGCAGAGAATTAGGATTCTTGCGCAGCTTCTTCAGCTCCGCATTTCCCGGGTCGTTCCAGATCGTCTCCCAGAAAAACCCAGCCTCGTCCGCAATGCTCGAGATGCAGTCTCCCTCGACTACGGTATAGGTGGCCACGCCTTCTCCTTAAAAGGGCCGCATACGCGATACTCCCCCGGATTCTACCACCAACGCGCAAACCGGGCCAGAACGCCGTCACCCGTCGCCCATCAGTATATAGAACGGAAATGCATCAGCTATACTGGAGCACTCCGGAGCCATTCTTACTTGCACTTACTTCGCCTTCTCTCCTTGTGCCTGGCGGCACTTACCGTTTCCCTGATGGGTTCGCCTTATTGCAGGGTCGCAGCGGATACCTCGATTCTTCGAGCTGGCAGTAGAGCCGAATTGCTTGGCGAGATACGACTGTACTGTACAGGATTTACAGACAGCGCCCAAGTCAGCGATGTCACGGTGTACCTGAACACTCCGTACGCGGGCCGGATTGTGCAAGGTTCGGGCGATGTTACGGAATCTCTGCTGATTGTTGACGATCCTGCCTCACCGGTCCTTGGTGTGAATGTGTACCAGGCAAAGCAAACGGACGAAAACAGCATCACGTTCCAAAATGTTGCATTTCCCGCCACCGGCAATGCTTGGAAAACGATCCGCATTGTCAATGTAAGAACCAACGTCGCTGCCTTGACGCTTCCCACGCCTTATATTCCACTCTCCGTTCTAGCATTCGTTTCGGTCACGAACGGAATAGTCCCTCTGTTGAACCCACAAATACCAGTGGGCATGATTCATACTGCGCAGCATTTTCAACTGACCGACGCAGTAGGACAACCGTCAACCGCCCTTACCTTTAACGGGGCCGGAACCCAGTCCTTTCGAGTTCGCTTCAGCGAAGCGACAACTGCGGGATTCCGCAAACGAAACGTGGGCACTATGGAGAGCGATCCTTTGGCGCTGGCGGCCCAAACAGAATATGGCCGCAATTACTATACGGAGTCAGGTTTTTATATTCCCTCTCTTCTGCCAGGCAACGTAGGGCTGGCTGCCCACGGCACGCGGCTGCGCACGCGCATCACCAACCTCCCCCCCGGCGTAACGTTGACCGCCGGACTTCAGGCCGCATCGGGATCATCCAATACAATTCGCGCCCGCCTTCTCGCGCCCGGAATTGAGCCTAACGCGGCCTTTGCGCCTGCCGTCTCGGGTAGTCTCGCCATCATAAATGGGGAGGCGGAAGCTTTTTGGGAAATCGTGGAGGCAGACGGTAATGCGCTGGAATCCCTACAATTCGAATTCACCGCGGTAACCACGAGTGCCTCCGTAGGACAGGCGGGAGCGACCGGCGAGTTGGCGCCAAGAGCGCCCAACGCGAGCACCGTCCCGCGTTTCGAACCGGTTTCCATAAATGCCAGCGAGCAATGCGGCACTGCTTGCTTGGTTGTCCCGTCGATAGTAAAAGCCAACTATGCGCTCGGAGGCGCGCCCCCCCAACCGCTGTCGATTCCCATCTTGTCAACGGCAGGCACGATACCGTTCCGAGCCGTCGTTGTAGCGAGCGAGGCGGCCGATGGTTCCGCTATCGCACTCAATACCAACTGGATTTCCATCACGCCTGCCACGGGGAGCGCTCCTGGCACGCTTACGGCAACAATCACTCCGCAAAACTTGCCTCCGGGCAATTATCAGGCCTCCATCGTCTTCAACGCGGGCCTCCAGACGGCGACAACTACAGTTCTTCTCCAAGTAACAGGAACGCCGGCGGATGCCGCGATACCCTCTTGCCAAATGAACCCTGGTGTACCGCCGATTGTCCGCGACACCGGAAGAGCAGAGCGGCTAGGGGATCTAGTCGCGAATTGCCAAGGCTTGACTGCTCCGGTAACTACCGACCTGTATGTCGCGCTCAATACCCTCATCGCCTCCAGGTCCAACGATGTGCTGGCGCTGGTCGACGAACCCGCGAGCACTTCACAAGCCATTGGAACCAACGTCTTTCGCGGAGAGCGGATCGGCGATTCCCAGGTGGTATTTCGCAACCTCTATTTACCGGCCATGAATGGCTATTCCTCGATCCGCGTGGTCAATTTATATGCCGATGCCTCCAGACACGCATCGGCAGGAACCCTGATTCCGGCGCAAATTGTAAGTTTCGCCCGATTCTCCAATCTTGTAGCAACCAATGCACAACAAATTCTTGGGTACCTCCAACCAAGTCACCAATTCGAAATTCGTAACTCCTCTGGCCAGTCAACCTCGCTGGAAAATGCAAACAACGGAAAGCTTCGCTTCACCGAGGGGTTTGCGCTTAGTTTCAAGAAGCGCAATGAAGGCGTCACATTCCTGACCCCGGGTACTCTCATTCCACAACCCGAACCGGGAACCTTCTACACCACCGAGACAGGATTCTATAACCCCAACCTTCCTCCAGGAACCGGGATAGATATGGGCCTCGCCACACAGGGGACACGGCTTCGCGCGTATTTCTCCAACATCCCTGACGGCATGTCGATCGAAGTTTCTGTCCAAGATTCGGGCGCCAATCCCACGTCGCCCAAAGCCCAACTCGTACAGACAGACGCCAATGGAGCCGGGGCGTACCAGGCCATTAGCGGCGCGGGCACACCGGCATTTGCTCCTGTCGCCATCCAAGCCGGCTCCGGCGTCGCCGTATGGGAAATCCTAGACAGCGACCACTTCTCAAAAGAAACCTTGAACTTCGATATCCGTGTCAGTAACTCTGGCCAGCCCGCCCCAGCTGCAATGGTGGTAGGAACCATGGCGCCGCTAGCCCCCGTGCTGCCGGCCGATTCCGCGCCACAGCCGCGCTTCGCTGAGTTAACTTCCGATTCGCCGCACTGCGCCAATTTTCCCTGTCTGAAGGTTCCGTCCCAGGTAACGATCAACGCAACCGGATCTAATCCTGTAACGAAGGACTTCCCCGTCACCAGCGACGCGGATCCCGTCGCCTTCACCGTAGCGCCGACAACCGTTCCTTGGCTCTCCGTTTTGAACTCCGCGGGCAAGACGTCAAGCAACGTCACCCTGATTGCGGACCCCACGGGCCTCTCCGCTGGCACGCATACGACGGAGGTATCAGTCAGCGGACGGCCGGTCAGCGTCGTCTTTGAAATGGCGACCAATGGGGAGCGCGGTCTGTGGCTCAGCAAGGAATTCCTGAAAGTTTCCGTTCAATCTGGCCAATCCACGCAGGCGGGCCCGATTACGCTTTCCGGTACCACGGGGCTCGATTGGACGGCCGCCAGCAGCGCCCCGTGGCTGACTCTGGCGGCCATGTCTGGCACGGCGCCATCCTCCATAATTCCTCTGGTGAATGCTTCCAATTTGATGCCGGGCGAATACGACGGCATTCTCACCTTCGAAGGAACCTGCGCCGTCCCGATCCAACTCCGAGTTCGTGTAACCGTCCAGGGCACGCTCTCAGTCGCTGGCCTCATAAGCATCTCCGGGGGTGGTCCGCTCGTGGGAGCAACCGTCACCCTATCCGGCGGAGCGAACGCCGCCACAACCACAACTTCCGTCAATGGAAGCTATGCAATCAACAATCTCCAGGCCGGCGAATCCCTGACCGTGACGCCCACGGCGCCAGGCTACCGATTCACGCCTGCATCCGCCACACTCTCTCCCATCAAAGAAGGCATGGTCGCCAACTTCACCGCCACCCCCTTCAATGCTCCGCCGGTTCTCACCAGTAATCACGATCCAGTACTTCGTGGCGCTTTCCAACTACTCGACGTCTCCGTCACGGATGAAAACGGCTCGAATGACGTCAATTACATTTACTTCCTTGTCAATACTTCCGTGGCGATTACCAACAACACATGCCACGGATTCTATGATCGAACCACCAATTCGTTCTATCTATACAGCGACACTCTCACACTACTAGGCCCCTTAACCGCCGGCGCCGATGGCGCTCTGGAAAACTCGCAATGCAAACTCGACGGCACGAGCTCCAAGCTCGTGCCGTCGAGTCCGCTCCGCCTCAAAATCTCGCTCCAACTCAAGACGCCCTACAGCAACATCGCCCGCAACGTCTATCTCGTTGCGCAAGATTCCGCCGCCAACATCAGCGGCTGGGTGAGCACCGCGGAATGGCGTCCCAACCTCCCGAGCGCGCCCGTACTCGAAACGGCCTCCTTCACCACGCCCGATCAATTCATCCAGTTCCGCGCCACCGACGCCGACGGCAACCTTGCTCGCGCTTACTTCCTCATCGCGGATTCACCTAACATTCAGGTCAATGGTTGCCATGGACTCTATGACTACGCCACTGGTTCGATATCCATCTTCAACGATCCTCTCACGGCGCTCGGCACGGAGAACTCCCGGTGCGCCGTCGATAGCTCCCGGCTCACGCCCATCCAAAACGGCCTCGTCACGCTGCCGATTCGCCGGAAAGGCGCATTGCCCGCGCGCAAGGTCTATCTCTGGATCGTCGACAGCACGAATCTGGGGACTGGCTGGCAGGATCCAAACCTGACGTTCGCGGCCAGGACCAACTCCGCGCCTACCGTCTCCGGCGCAAGCCCGGTCTCCGCCAACGGCCTGTCCCAACAGTTCTCAGCGCAAATCGCCGACGCCGATTCCCGTTACGACCTGAATCGTATCTATTTCCTGATCAACCCGTCTCCCGCCATTCCGCAAAACACCTGTCACGGATTGTATGACCGGGTGACGAATACCACGTTGCTCTTTAACGACACCCTCTCGGCGTTCTCCCCTAATCTCGAAAACTCGCAATGCCGGATCACCAATGTTACGGCCGTGCCCGTATCCGGCTCCGATAACGCGCTAACGCTTAGCTTCACCGCAACGCGCAAAGGCGCCTACCTGAACACGCCGCAAAACGTATACCTCTGGCCGGTTGACTTAGCTGCCAATGGCCCAGGTTGGGTACCTATCAGTTCATGGACCAATGGCGGAAACAACACAGCGCCCACCGTGGTCGCGCCGAACCCGCCCAGCCTTGTAGGCAGTCCCCAGACTCTCTCGCTGACCGTGCGGGATGCCGATGGATTTGCCGATATCAGCCGCGTCTATTTCCTCGTTCATCCCACGCCGGAAATCCCGCAAAACACCTGCCACGGCCTCTATGACCGTGTCGCCAATCAGATTTTGCTTTACAACGATGCACTGACGGCGCTCAGTGTTCTCACGCCCGGGGAAGCCCGCACCATCGAAAACTCTCGCTGCGCCATCCAGGGCCTCGGGACATCGGTTTCCGGCTCCGGTTCGGACCTGACCCTCAACTTGAACACTACGCTCAAAACATCCGGATCAGCCAACGTCTACATTTGGCCGGTGGACGCCGCTGGCGCCGCCGGAAGCGGCTGGGTCAAAGCGGCGCAGTGGACCTCCACTTCCACGAATGCCGCGCCAACCATCGCCGTTGCTAACACGACCTACACAGGTACGGCCAACCAGCAGGTCACATTCACGGCGCAGGATGCCAATGGAGCCCAGGACATCCAACGGCTCTACTTCCTGGTGAACCCAACCCCGAATATCCCGCAAAACACCTGCCACGGTCTCTATGAACGCTCGACAAACCGCGTCCTGCTCTATAACGACACCCTCACTGCTCTCGTGGAGACTCTCGAAAACAGCCGCTGCGCCGTCACGCCTAACTCGTGGACAGCCACCGCCTCCGGCCAGCAACTCAGCCTGACGCTCACCATGCGACTGAAGACGGCCCACCTCGCGTCAGCGCAAAATGTCTATCTCTGGGCCGTCGACGCACAGTCTGCTGGTACCGGATGGGTGCAGGTTGGCCGTTGGACAGGCTCCACGTCCTCCCAACCGGCGGCGCTTAATTCCGTCCCCTCCGTGCTCGCCGGCGCCGGTGCAAAGTCCATAAAATTCCGCATGGAGGACGCGGATGGTTCGGCCAATATCGCGCGCATGTACTTTCTCATCGCCGATTCGCCCACCATCACCGCCAATGGCTGTCACGGACTCGTGGATCGAAACACGAACGCGGCATACCTCTACAACGATGCGCTCGCAGGCCTCGTCCCCGCCGCCGCCACGCTTCAAAATTCGCAATGCGCCGTCAGCGCGTCCGCGTTGTCTTTCGAGACTCCGGATGCAACGGCTCTGCACATCAATCTGCCCCTGGCTGTAACCGCGCCTTTCTTGGGCCCGTCCAAAAAGTTGTACATCTGGGTCGTCGACGCGCAGGGTAACGGCACGGGATGGGTTCAGGTCGCTACGTGGAGCCCCGTTTGAGCGCTTAAACGCCCAAAGGCGCCCTCGCGATCTTATATACTCGTTGCAGTCGGAACGCTCCCGTCGGGGATTCCGGTACTCATCACTGGCGGACCCTCCCGTCCGCTCGATACAACGGAAACTCCATGCTGAGATCTTGTGCCATTTTTCGCACGATACCCATCGCCGCGGCCCTCGCCTTCGCGGCGGGAGCCCAACCGCAGGCCCGCGAAGCGTTCACCGCCCGCAACTGCATGGGCTGCCACAGCACCGCGGCTAAAGCCGGCGGTTTTGTTATTGAATCCAATCCCACCGCCCGTCCGGACATCTGGGAAAAAATAGCGAAGAAGGTGCACGCGCAAGAGATGCCGCCGGCGCAAATGCCCCGGCCGGACGCAACGGCCGCAAAGGCGTTTGTCACGGGCATTCGCGCCGAACTCGACGACGCCGCTCGCCGCAACCCCTTTGCCGGCGCCCCCGTCATTCGCCGCCTGAACCGCACCGAATATGCCAACGCCGTTCGGGACATTCTCGATATCGAACTCCCGCTGGCTGCCGAACTTCCGCAGGATCAGGCAGCCGCCGGCTTTGACAACATTGCCGACGCGCTTTCCATCTCGCCGCTCCTCCTGGAGCGCTATCTCAAGGTCGCACGCCGCGTCAGTGATCTCGCCACCGGAACCGGCGACTCCTCTCCCGTCGTTGAAATCTTCCCGGCCACGGGCACCCAAGCCGGTTGGCAAGGCGAGGGCATGCCCTTCGGTACCCGCGGCGGCATTCGCGTCACCCACTACTTCCCGCACGATGGCGACTATGATCTGCGCGCTTTCCTCGCGCGCGAAAGCCTGACGCCCACCGAAGGCGTCCGCTTCTTCCGCATGCGGCTCACCAAAATGAAGGCCGGGGCGCATACCGTCATCGTCACCTTCCCCGACGAATTCGCGGAACACGAAGGGCCTGTCCGCAACGTGGGCGGTCCCGGCGGCGCGCCCGTAGGCGGCCCGCTCGATGTCCTGGGTACGGCCAATCGTCCCACAATTGAATTCCGCATCGACGGCAAACGAGTAAAGCTCTTCGAAATCGGCGGTATGACTGCGGGCGAAGCCGCGTTTGACGGGCAACCGGGGCCGCCTGCCTTGGGCCGTATCGAAATCGCGGGGCCCTATAACGCCTCCGGCCCGGGCCAAACGCCCAGCCGCGCCCGCATCTTCACCTGCCGCCCCGCCGCCGGCGAGGATGACGCCGCCTGCGCCACAAAGATCCTCACGCCCATCGTCCGCCGCGCCTTCCGCCGCACCGTCACGGCAACGGATCTCGCCCCTATCATGAAGACTTTCGCCGCGGCCCGCGCCAAACGCCCCTTTGAAGCGTCGATCTCCGCCGCTATCCGCGATGTCTTTCTCACACCGGACTTCCTCTTCCGGCTCGAGTTCGACAACCCCTCGAAAGGCGCTTCCGGCGCGCAGCCCGTTAACGATTTCGAACTCGCATCCCGCCTTTCCTTCTTCCTTTGGAGCAGCATTCCGGATGACCAACTCCTCGATGCCGCCGCTAGCGGCAACCTCCGGACGCCGCAAGTCCTGGAACGGCAGGTCCGCCGCATGTTGGCCGACCGCCGCGCCTCTTCTCTCATGGACAACTTTGCCGCGCAGTGGCTGGGACTGCGGGAATTGTCCACCATCGAGCCCGACCGCGAGTTGTACCCCGATTACGATAAATCTCTCCGCGCCGCCTTCGAAACCGAAACGCGCCTCTTCGTCAACAGCCTCATCCGCGAAAACCGGAGCGTGCTTGACCTGATTCGCGCCAATTACACCTATCTCGATGAACGCCTCGCCGCGCACTACGGCGTATCCGGCGTCACGGGGCCAGGTTTCCGCCGCGTCAATCTTGCGAACAATGCGGAACGCGGAGGCCTCCTTTCGCAGGGCAGCGTCCTCATGCTCACGTCCCATTCCACGCGCACGTCCCCTGTACTGCGCGGGAAATGGATTCTCGACAATCTCCTCAATTCCCCGCCCGCGCCGCCGCCCGCCAATGTGCCGCCGCTCGATGAGAGCCCCGCCAACGGCCGCAAGTTAACCGCCCGCGAGCAGGTGGAACGGCACCGCGCCAATCCGGCCTGCGCCTCATGTCATGACCGCATCGATCCGCTCGGCTTCGCCCTTGAAAACTACGACGTCATCGGCCGTTGGCGCGCCAAGGACGACGGAGGACCCATTAACGCCTCGGCCAAATTGCCGGGCGGAGCGCAGTTCTCCGGCCCCTCGGGCCTCAAGTCCATGCTGCTAAACCGTTCCGATGAGTTCGCCCAAGCCTCTATCGAACGCCTGATGACCTATGCGCTCGGCCGCGAACTCGACGCCCGGGACCAGCCCACCGTCCGCGCTGTAATGCGCCAGACTGAAAGAGAGCAGTACCGCTTCCATGATGTAATTCTGGCCATCGTAAAAAGCACGCCCTTCGAAATGAGACAAAAACTGGAGCGCTAAGAAATGTTCTTACAGAAGAAATTTATCCCCCGTCGGACCTTCCTGAAAGGCGCAGGCGTTTCGCTCGGCCTGCCGCTGCTCGATGCGATGGTCCCCGCCATGGCCGCCGAAAGCCGTACCGCCGCCGCTCCCGTCCGCCGTCTTGGGTTCATCATCTACCCGCTTGGGGTCGACCAGGATCGTTGGCGTCCCAAGGGCGAAGGAAGCGCTTATACCTTCTCCGAAGCGCTGGCCCCCCTGCAGGCACATCGCAACAAGTTCGTCGTCTTCAGCGGACTCTCCTCGGATCCGGACCGCACCAAAGCCGGCTTCCATGACCGCGCTCTGGCATCTTTCCTTACGGGCGTCGAACCCACCAAGGGAAAGGTCCAGGTCGGTATCTCCGTGGACCAACTGGCCGCCCAATCCCTCGGCAAGGAAACGCCGTTCGCATCCCTCGAAATTTCGACCGAGAACAACCAGTCCACCAATCACATCGGTCCTGTCTTCAAAAGCGCCACCACGCCCCTTCCCTTTGAGTTCAATCCGCGACGCCTCTTCGAACGGCTCTTTGGCGAAGGCGACCGCATTGATCCTGTTGCCTCGGCGGCGCGCGACGCCTCGGACCGCAGCAGCCTGGACAGCGTCACCGAACGTATCACGGAGCTGAAAAATAAGCTCGGCGCCGGCGACCGCCGCAAACTCGATGAATACGTCGAATCCATTCGCGACGTCGAACGCCGTATTCAAGTTGCGTCCCGCAAGCGCCCCGTCGATCTACCCGAAATGTCCCGTCCAGCGGGCGTCCCGGACTCCTGGCCCGATCACGTCAAACTCATGTTCGACCTCCAGGCCCTTGCCCTCCAGGCCGATCTCACCCGCGTCTGGACCTTCCTCTACGCCCGCGAAGCCACCTCCATCAACTATCCCCACCTCGACATCACCATGGGACATCACGAAATCTCCCATCACAATTTCGAGAAGGATAAGCTCGACGCCCTCGCCAAGATCAACGTCGATCAGTCGCGCCTCTTTGCCTACTTCCTCGACAAGCTGGAAGCCATCAAGGAAGGAAACTCCACCCTCCTCGACCACTCATTGCTCCTCTACGGCAGCAATCTCAGCGTGCCCACCTCGCACAGCCAGCGCGACCTTCCTATCATCGTCGCCGGCGGGGCGGCGGGCCGCGTCGCCGGTGGCCGTTACGTCAGTCTCAAGGGAGACGAAACACCGCTCACCAACCTTTACCTCACTATGCTCGACAAAGTCGGTGTGCCCACTGAAAAGCTTGGCGATAGCACCGGCTCGCTCAATCGTCTGGAGGTCTGACCCATGCGCCGCGCAATTCTCGCCGCTCTCACTGTCGCCGCTGTGTACGGCCGCGCTCCCGGCGCCCTGCTTGATGCTGTGCGCAGCGATGACCTCGTCTCCGTCGAACGGCTGCTCAAAGAAGGGGCCGACGTCAACGAACGCGAACCCGACGGAGGCACGCCGCTCGCAGGGGCCGCTACTCGCTCCAACACCGCCATCGCGGCGGTACTGTTAAAGGCCGGCGCAAATCCGAATATCGGAAATGAACTGGGCCTCGGCCCCCTGGCGATCGCCATTGCCAATGGTTCGCTGGAGATGGTGGATCGACTTCTCGCCGCGCGCGCTGACGCCAACACGCCCCGCGAAAATGGAGAAACGCCCCTCATGACTGCCGCCCGTATGGGACGCGTCGACATGATGAAGCTCCTTCTCGCCAAGGGTGCAGCCCCCAATGGCCATGACAAGAAATTCGGCCAGACCGCTCTCATGTGGGCCGCCGGAAATCCGGACGCGGTGCGGCTGCTCCTCGCCCACGGCGCCGATACCAAGGCGGTCACCAAAACCTGGGACGTGAAATACACCATCTATTTGCCAACCACGGCCACCCTCGGTAAAACCGGCATTCCCTGGAACAACGAAGGCAACTATACCGCCAAAAAAGGCGGCCTGAATGCCCTCTTCTTCGCCATCCAGAAGAACGATGTGGAATCCGCGCGCCTCCTCCTAGACGCTGGCATAGACGTGAATAGCACGGCCGCTGACGGTACCACGCCCCTCCTCGCCGCCCTCTATAAATGGGACGCGCCGAAGGGAACCTTCGTCCCTGGCCGGGGTGCCCCCGCAGCCGCTGGCAGTTCACAGCGCTTCGCCCCCAACATCGCCTTGGCTAACCTGTTTCTGGATCGCGGTGCGAAAGTCCAACTCGTCGATGGCGCGGGCTACACGCCTCTGCATGGCGCTGCCCTCGCCGTCGCGAAAGCCGCCCGCAGCGGCAACCGGCAGAAAGGAGCCTATGGCCAAAATGCTGCCGCCCTCGCCCTCGGTTCGGATGACGCTGGCGCCGCCGCCCTTCCTGATGCGTTGAACGTGGTGCGCCGCATCCTCGCCGCTGGCGGCGATCCCAATCGCCAGACCATTTATCCCACCGGCGGGCCTGCGGGCGACGTCCGCATCAATCCAGCGCCTCCCGGCTCCTCGCCCATGCACATCGCCGCCAGTTCCACGAGCGTCGAACTCATCCAGTTGCTGAATGACAAAGGCGGTGATCCCAACCTCGTTCGCAAAGATGGACATACGCCCTTCTCGGTCGCCATCATCGCGGGTGATGTCCCCATCGTGAAGGAACTCGCTTCGCGTGGAGCCAATGTCACGGGCCGCTGGAGCCCGCACGACAAGATTCCCGACCCCGTCGAAGCGATCACCCTGGCCCGCCAAAACCAGACGGCCCTGCACTTGGCCGCTATTGAAGGTAAGCCCGAACTGCTCGAATTCCTGGCCTCGAAGGGTGTGTCGCTCACCGCAAAGAATTCGGCCAACGAAACGCCCCTGGATCTTGCGGATCATCAGGAGCGCTACCGCGAAGCCATTCAGCGCCAAGGCGCTGATGGCGATCAGGAAAAACTGAAAAAGGTAGTGCGAGTGACTCGCGGCTCAGACACCTTGAAGCGTCTGGCCGCGAGCCACTCCGCCGAATAGTTTAGAAAACGAACTTCGCCGCTACCTGGATAATACGCGGGTCGAGCGCGCTGGTAATGCGTCCAAACAACGGACTCGTCACCGTCGCGGTCGGCCCGCCAAGCCGTGTGTGGTTGAACACGTTGAACATCTCCCCGCGTAGCTGCAGCCGTGCCCGCTCCACAAGGCTGAACTCCTTGAAGATCGAGTAGTCGGCATTCCAACCGCCCGGCACGCGTAGCCGGTTGCGGCCAATCTGCCCCACCGTGCCGATCGCATTCTGCCGGAACGCCGCCGGATTGAACCACGCGTTGATCTCATCCGCGCGCGACCGTCCGCTGCCCAAATCAATGGGTGCGCCGGTCAGGTCCGCGCGGTTCCCTCCCACGCCGGTCAGCGCATTATCCACGCCGCTCAACACGGTAAAGGGCGTACCCTCCTGGGCCGTGAAGATGAAGTTGCTCTGCCATCCGCCCAACGCCGTCCGCAGCGCCGGATGCATGCCCGCCAACTTCGGGTGTTCCACAATCCCGGACACCACCAGCCTCTGCGGAATATCGAAGTCCGATGGGCCCCGGTTGTTGTTGAAGTTGAACGGATCGGGTCCCGTGCTATTACCTTCCGCTGTCGCATACGACGAAATGTCAATCGACTTGGAAATCGTATAGTTCGCCAGCACGCTAAACCCGTGGCTGAACCGCTTCTGTATCGTGAACTGCGCCGAATGGTACTTGGACCACGCGCTGCCCGTTGCCAACTGCAAGCCGCCAATCGGCTGATAGGGTCGGCGCTGATTGATATTCGCCGCCGTCGCACCGGGGCCGTAGATCCCCGGATTGATCTCCGGCGAGTTCAACAGCCGGGACCCTTTCGAACCAACATACGCCGCCCGCACCAGCCAGTCTCCCGGCAGTTGCTGTTCAATCACAAAGTTCCAATTCTGCATATACCCGACCTTCAAGTCCGGCGACTGCAATCCCCACGTTCCATAAGGCGTGAACTGGAACTCCTTGCCCGGCACCACGGGGCTCGGATTCAGAATCGCCCCGCCCGCATACGGATCGGAGAGTTGGAATGGACCGTTCAACAACGACTGCTGCACAAACGGCTGTCCCGCCGCCGTCCGGTTGTTGAAAATGCTCATGTACGTGTCGTAGAAGATGCCATACGCCGACCGGATCACCGTCTTCGGGCGCAGTTGATAGGCGAATCCGAACCGCGGTGCGAACAGTTTCCATTGCGTCGGAATAATGCCGTTCTCGAAGCCCGGATCGCGCTGGAACAGCAATCCCGGAGGCGCATTCGGATAGGTCACCGATTGCCGGCCGGGCACGAACGTCATGCGCTTCATGTACTTCTCTTTGATGTCGTAGCGCGGATCCCAACGCATGCCGACGTTCACCGTCAGCTTCTGCGTCACTCGTATATCGTCCTGAAAAAACAAACCGGTGCTCCAGTTGTAGATGCGGCTGCTCCAGAACGATTGCTGCCTCCATGCGGAACCAACGCCCAGCATGAACTCCGCAAACGCGTTGCCCGCATTGGACCGGCCAGGGTCGCTCAACATCTGTCCATTGAACGTGGCCGACCCGCCGCTCAACCAATACGAGGCGATATCCAGCCGGTACCGCTTCACTTCGCCGCCAACGCGCAGGTTGTGTTTGCCCGTCGCATAGCTCAGCGTATTGCCAACCTGGTAGGTGGCCTGTGGTGCGTAGTAACCCAGCCCCAGGCTCACGCCGGACCAGTTGCTGATGCCCACGTCCATCGTCGCGAATCCCGGCACCGCGCGCATCCGCGATCCCAGTTTCTCGAACGATATATCCAGCTCCGGAGAAGGTTGCGATGTGGGCGTCGTCTGGTGGAAAGTCGCCGTAAAGTCGTTCAGCATGCGCGGCGTAAACGTGTAGCTGTGGTTCATCGTGATGCTCGTCGATCCGCCGAACTGCCCCGTGTTCACGTAGAGCAGGTTATTCGGAATCGATACCCACGGCCGGTCATAGAACAGGTAGAAAACGCGCCCCGATATACGCTGCTTAGCCGAAATGATCTGGTCCAGCTTGCCGATGTACTGCACGTCATCGGTCGGATTCACCGGCGTGTTCAAACGCAGTTGATACGCGGGGTCCGCGGTCGAGGGAATGTAGTTCAACAACCCCCGAGCCGTCGGATCAATCAGCGATTGCGGAATAATGTTCCCCGGCAGATAGCCGTTGCCTTTCGGATCGCGGATGGCCCCGCGTCCGTCCGCCGTCAGCCACGACGAAAAGTCGCCCCCCTTCATCGCCTCGCTCGGCGCCGAACGCAAGGCGCCCGGCGACGCCACGCGCTGTTTCGTCCCCTGATACGAGAAGAAGAAAAACGTCTTGTCCTTGCCGTTATAGACATTGGGAATCGTCACCGGCCCGCCAATCGTCCCGCCGTACTGATTCCGTTTCAGCGCATCGCGGCCCGAGAAGAAATTGGCCGCGTTCATCTTGTAATTCCGCAGAAAATCGAACGCGGTACCGTGAAATTGATTGGTGCCTGACCGGGTAACGGCGTTTACCACGCCGCCCACCTGCCGCCCGTACTGAGCGTCAAACGTGCTCGTCTGAATGCTGAATTCCTGAATGGCGTCCGGGTTCGGGTAGGGCTCGGCGATGTTCGTATAGCCGTCGTTGTTATCGGCGTTGTCCAGCAGGAAGTTCGTCGCGTTGCCGCGTGCACCGTTGATCGATACCGGCGCATGATACTGCCCGCCGCCAATCGTATTGATCTGCAACGTACCGCCTGCCGCGCCGCGGTCAGATACGCCCGCGCTCAACGACATCAATTGCAGAATATTACGCCCATTCAACGGCAAATCTTCAATTCGCCGCGCATCCACAACCTGCACCAGGTTGCTCGTCGTCGCCTGCACCATCACGGCATCGGAGCTCACCGTCACCTGGTCGTTCGCGGCCCGCGGCGTCAGCGTCGCGTTCACCTGAATATTCGTATTCACCTGCAGAATCACGCCCGTCTGCAGAAAGGGCGCAAACCCCGGCTTCTCCACTCGCACGTTGTAGTTGCCGACTGGCAATAGCGGCGCGACATAGCGCCCGGATTCATCCGCAACCACGTTACGAGTCTGATTCGTACCGGTATTCACCACGGTAACGGGCACACCGGGCACCACCGCGCCAGTCGAATCGAATACGGTTCCATTGATCGTGCCGGTGGCTTGGCCAAACACCAGCGCGGGAACAAGCAATAACAAACCAACCTGTGCACACCTTCGCATTGAACCCTCCTTAGGTTACGGGAGAGTATGCTTCTATTCCTCGCTCCACAGAAATATGCGATCTCTGCATCGTCCAAATTCATGGACAGTTTCCGGCAAATTCCTTGTCGCCCCGTCGAAATCCCCAGTAAGATAACCCAGTGATTCAATCCCGCTGGACCCGGCGTTCTCTCTTGCAAGGTCTCGCCGTCGCCTCGGCCGCCGGCCAGTCTTCCCCCCAACGCAAAGTCCGCATCGGCATCGTGGGCGGTCGCTTCGGAGCCACCTTCCAATGGCATCTCGATCCCGGCGCGCAAGTCGCCGCCGTCTGCGATATCCAACCCGCGGCGCTCCAACGCCTCGCCGAAGTCTATCGTTGCAACACCACGTACAAGTCCTTCCGCGAGCTCCTCAAACACCCGGACCTGGATGCCGTCGGCGTCTTCACGCCCGCTCCCCTCCACGCCTGGATGGCCGTCGAAGCCATGAAAGCCGGCAAGCACGTCATCAGCGCCGTCCCCGCCGGTCTCTCGGTCGAAGAGCTGGAAGAAATCCTCGAAACGGTGAAGAAAACCGGCCAAAAATACATGATGGCGGAGACCAGCTACTACCGCCCTGAGGTCATCACCTGTCGCGAATGGGCCCGCGAAGGCAAGTTCGGAACCATCTTTCACTCCGAAGCCGAGTACCATCACGAAGGCCTCATCCCGCTCATGTTTGACGACCGCGGGTTCCCCACCTGGCGTCACGGACTCCCTCCCATGCTCTACCCGACGCACTGCACCGGCATGGTCGTCCCGGTCACCGGCGAACGGCTCACCGAAGTCCAGGCAATTGGTTGGGGCGACGGCCACGAGGTCCTCAAGACGAACGCCTACAAAAATCCGTTCTGGAACACGACGGCCTTTTTCAAGACCTCCGGAGGCCACTCCAGCCGCATCGCCGTCTACTGGCACGTCGCCGCCGGCGGTACCGAGCGCGGCCAATTCTACGGAGACCGCCTCTCCTACATCATGGAGCGCCCCGAAAAGTCCCCCAATACCGTCGTCCGCATCAGCAAAAATGGCAAGACCGTTCTCGATGCCAACGGCTACCCCGAAGGCGACGTCTCCTTCGAGGCCTATCAACAACCCAACTTCCTGGAGCGCCTCCCCGCCCCCATGCGCGTGAAGTCCGGCCACGGCGGCTCGCATACATTTCTCACGCACGAATTCATCAGCGCCATCGCCGAAAACCGCCAACCATCGGTCAACATTTGGGAAGCCATCGCATACACGCTCCCCGGTATCGTTGCCCACCAATCCGCCCTCAAGAATGGGGAACTCATGAAGATCCGCGACTACGGCACGGCCCCCGCGTGAGCCCCGCCTCCTCCCTCACGCGCCAGCAGTGGACCATCGCTGTCCTGCTGTTCGTCATGATCCTCCTCAACTACCTGGATCGTGTCGTCCTGTCGCTGCTCAGCCCCGTCATCCGCGAAGAGTTCCATCTCACGCAGATGGACTACGCCGTCGCCGTCAACGCCTTCCTCATCGCCTACGGCATCATGTATCTCGGCTCCGGCGTCGTCCTGGACCGCACCGGCTCGCGCCGCGGCCTCGGCCTCTTCGTCGGTCTCTGGTCGGCCGCCTGCGTGCTCCACGCGGCCATCACCGGCTTCTATAGCCTCGTCGCCTATCGCTTCCTGCTTGGCGTCTTCGAACCCGGCGGCTGGACTGGCGCGGTCAAGACCGTCTCCGAACGTTTCGCGCCGTCCCAACGCAGCCTCGCCGCCGGCATCTTCACCAGCGGAGCGGGCATCGGCTCACTCATCGCTCCGCCCCTAGTCGTTTGGCTCAGTCTCCACTACGGCTGGCGCAGCGCATTCCTGCTCGCCGGCCTCGCGGGCCTGCTGTGGCTCCCGCTCTGGACAGCAGCGACAAAGGGAACCCAACCCGTCGTCGCCTCCGCCCGCCCCACAGCCCCTTGGAAACTCCTAAGACAGCCCCGCGCGCTCGCCTACGTAGCCACGCGTTTCTTCGGCGACACCACGGGCTACTTCTTTCTCTTCTGGCTCCCCGAATATCTCGTCACCTCGAAAGGCTTCACGCTCCAGGATGTCGGAGCCCTTGCCTGGATTCCCTTCCTCTGGAACGACCTTGGCGCCCTCGCCGGCGGCTACGCCTCCGGACGTCTTGTCCAGTGGCGCCAGCGCCCCATCGAAGCCCGCAAAATCATGATGAGCGTCGCCGCCGTCTTCGTTCTCGCCGGGTCGATCTTCCAATCCGCCTCCGGCGCCATCGCCGTACTCGTCGCCGTCAGCCTTTGCACCTTCGGGGTCGGTATGTGGGCTGCCAATATGCACGCCGTCGCCGCGGACGGGTTCCCGCCCTCCGAAGTCGCCACGGTGCACGGCCTTGCCGGGTCCATCGGAGCCATCGGCGGCATCGCGTTCAATACTCTGGTCGGCCGCCTCAGCATGAGCGGCGACTACTTCTTCGCCTTTCTTATCCTCGTCCTGCTCCAGCCGCTGGGCGTCGGAGCCCTTTGGCTCTGGCTGCCCGACGAAAAACCATCAAGCGATCCGCTCGCGCACCACGCGCCGTGAGCCGGTAATGATGTTCTGCCCCGTCTCGCGCAGCGCATCCGCCAGTGTCTCGATCATCTCTGGACGCACCTGTCCAATCGTCCCCGTCACCCCGAGCGCCGCGACGAACTCGCCCGTCCTCCGGAACACTGGCACGGCCACGCAGCGTACTTCCAACTCTTCTTCCTGGTCGTCCACCGCATAGCCGCACTGCCGCACTTTGGCTAGCTCCTTCCGCAGCAGCACAGCCGACGTGATCGTGTGCCGCGTGTAGCGGGCAAACGGCTCCCGCTCCAGAATGTGACCGCTGCGCTGCTCGGAGGAATGGGCCAGCAAAACCTTACCTACCGCCGTGCAATGCAGGTTCGTTCGCTTCCCCACATACGTATCGAACCGGATCAACCCCGGACAGTCCGCCTTCTGCACGTACAGCGCCTGGTCATGCTCCAGAATCGCCAGGTGGGCCGTCAGTTGCACCCGCTTCACCAGTTCATTCAAATGGGTCAGCGCAATGTCCGGCAGCAGCACATTCCGCATCAGGCCCCGGCCGAGTTCCCACACCTTCACGGACAACGTGTACTTCCGCGAACCCGGCTCCCGCGCCACATAGCCCAGCCGCTCCAGGCTCTGCACAATTAGGTGCATCGTGCTCTTGGGCACAGCCAGCTTGCGGCTCAACTCGGAAATGTTCCAGCCCCGCTGCGAGGTGTCGAGAAACTCCAAGACTCCCAACGCCCGCGCAATCGAGCCTTGATGCGAATCGCCCGTATCTTGCAGCATGTGCCCTCTCCGGTAGCGGTTGTGCCTACTTCGCGCGAACGGCCGCCGTCCGCCGGGCCGGAAGACCCTCCACGGTTCGGAGTACCGCTCGTACCTCCTCCAACGTCCGGTCAATATCCGCCGCGCTGTGCGCCGCCGAAATCGACCACTGCTTCGTCGCCAGCGGAAACGGATAGATCCCTCTGCCAACCAGCGCCAACCGCATCGCATCGTCGGCGGCAAACGCGTGGTTCTCCGCCAGGTCGTGCCAATCCTTCGGCTGGTGATCCATGAAGTACAGGCAGAACGCGGAACCCTGCCGCGCCACCGTCGCCTCAATCTCCAACTCCTCGGCAATCGCTTCCAAGCCCGCCTGCATTCGCGCGCCCAGCGCCTCGGTCGTCCGGTACACCTCGCCGTCGTTTTCCAGCAGCCGTTCAATCGTGGCAATCGCCGCCAACGTCGGCACCGGATGCGAGTTGTAAGTCCCCGCCAGCAGCACGCGCCGCGCCGGCGACGGGTCCACAAACCGGTCCATGTATTCTCGTTTGCCCGCCAACGCCGCCAGCGGGTATCCATTGGCAATCGCTTTGCCGAAAACCAGCAGATCCGGCCGCACCCCGTACATCGCGGAGCAGCCGCCAATCCCATGCCGGAACCCGGTCTTCACTTCGTCGAAAATCAGCAGGAAATTGTACTTGTCGGCCAGCGCCCGCAACCCTTGCAGGTAACCCGGCTCCGGATGCACGATGCCGATATTCTGCAGGATCGGCTCGGTAATCAACGCTGCTACCGGATAGGTCTGGCAAACAAATTCCACCGCCGCCAGGTCATTGAAATTCACCGCGTGCACCAACGCCTGATGCGCCAACGGCACGCCAGCGCTAATCGGCAGGTAGGGATACTCGCCGCCCACGCGCCGAGGTCCCAGCGTCGCCAGCGGCGTCATCAGGTTATTCGAAACATCGTTATGCCAGCCGTTGTAACCGCCCTGCATGTTGATGACGTGGTCCTTCCCCGTCACCCCGCGCGCCAATCGGATCGCCTGATACGTCGCCTCGCTGCCCGTATTCAGGAACTGTACGCTCTCCGCCGCCGGCACATGCTCGCAGATCAACTCCGCCAGCCGCCCCTCCGGCACGGTGGTCCCGGACCCATACAGGCTCGCGTCTTCCCGCAATCCCTGGATCACCGCCTCGGTCACATACGGATCATTGTGCCCCAGGAAATGCGGGGCAAAGCCCGCATGATAGTCAATATACTGATTCCCCTCCGCATCCCACAGGTACGCCCCGCGTCCCTTCACGAATACGATTTCGGGCTGCGTCGCCCGGTTCACGGAGACAACGCCGCCCGGTATGAACCGGCGGTTCCGTTCCAGAATCTCCGCTGATTTTGGATATTGCTGCTTCAAAATGCTTCCTTTCTTCGGAGAGTACCGCGCCAAAGCCGGGACGGGCAACGCATCTCATCCTCACGCGTCCATTCCCTTGGACGTTCCTACCAATCCGCCACCGATCCGTCCTTGTGGAAGTACGCCATCGTCACCTCCGGCGCAAACGGATGCTTCTTCGCTTCGGCCTCATTGATGTCGATTCCCAGCCCCGGAGCCGTCGGAGCCGTGCACTCCCCGCGCGAAACGTCTAGCGCGTGGAGCAGGATGTCGTTCCGCCACGGCACATCGGCCCGCACCACTTCTTGAATCAGATAATTCGGCGTCGCAAAACCCACATGAATACTGGCGGCGGTGCTTACTGGCCCCTGCGGATTATGGCAGGCAACTGAGATCGAATAGGTCTCCGCCATCGCCGCGATCCGCCGTCCTTCGCTAATGCCGCCACAGTGCGAAATGTCCGGTTGAATAATCGCGCACGCCCGCTTCTCCAGCAATTCGCGGAACTCCCAACGCCCCACCAGCCGCTCGCCCGTCGCAATCGGAAACGGCAGCGCGCGAGAAACCTCTACCAGCGCATCCACATGCTCCGGCCAGCAGGGCTCCTCATACCAGTACAGGTTGTAATCGGCCAGCATGCGCCCAAACTGAATCGCCGCGGCCGGAGTCGTCCGCGCATGCAGGTCCAGCATGATATCCACGCCGTCGCCGCCCGCCTTCCGCATCTCCTCCACGCACTTGGCCGCATGTTTCAATACCGCCGGGCTCTCGATCAACTCCGCCACCGGAATCGGCATCGCTTTCACCGCCGTAAAGCCGCGCGCCATGCTCTCCCGTACGCGGTCGCCATAGCTCTCCGCCTCGCCGGTCTTGTACATCCCTTCCAACGTTCCGCCGCCCAGGTGGTCGTACAGCCGCAGCGTGTCCCGCACCGGCCCGCCCAGCAACTCGCACACCGGCTTGCCCAGGTCTTTTCCCTTGATGTCCCACAACGCCTGGTCAATCCCGCTCATCGCCGACATGTTGGTAATGCCCCCGCGCCAGAAATACTGCCGGTGCATAATCTGCCAGCAGTGCTCAATCCGCCGCGGGTCCTGGCCAATCAACAAAACCGCCAGATCCTCCACCGCCCCCACTACCGACTTCGTTTTCCACTCCAGCGTCGCCTCACCCCACCCATACAAACCCGGCTGGTCCGTCTCCACCTTCACCAGCACCCAGTTGCGCATCCGCGCATTCACCACCAGCGTCTCGATCTTCGTAATCTTCATGCGTCGTCCCCAGAGTAATCGTCCAACCGCGGCCGGTCGACCCGCAACACATCCAACGTCCAAATAACTGGACAATCCCCGACAGCTCCATTTCAGTCAATAGCGGCCCTCATACAATGAGGCATGCCTCAACTCCTGGCCGGTACCGGCCGCGCCGATATCACCCCTGCCCCCGGCACACCGCAAGGAGGTTGGGGCGCGCAAACCCACCAGCGCGGCCTCGGCTCCGATCTTCCCCTCTACGCCACCGCCCTCGTCCTTCGCGATGACTCCCAAACCGTCGCCATCGTCGACGTCGATTCCATCGGCTTCGATCCCGAATGGACCCAACGCATCCTCGACGCCATCGCTGCGCTCACCGGCCTCCCCCTCTCCCACATCCGCTTCTCCTGCACCCACACCCACTCCGGCCCCAACACCTTCCGCATCCCCGTCATCACGGAGGGTCGCGACATGATACTTGAATACCTCGGCGGCCTTCCTCATCAAATCGCCGGAGCCGTCTGGCAGGCCATGCAGGATCTCCAACCCGCCCGCATCGGAGCCGCACAAGGCGAATGCGACATTAATATGAACCGCCGCCAGACGCTGCCAGACGGCCGCGTCATCGTCGGCCGCAACCCCGGCGGCGTTGTCGATCGCACCGTCCGCGTCGTCCGCATCGACTCCCTCGACGAGCAGCCCATCGCGACGCTTCTCCACTACGCCTGCCACCCCACCACCGCCGGCTGGGACGCCAAGGTCAACACCCCTGACTATCCCGGCATGGCCAAGCAAATCGTCGAGCAGCAACTCGGCGGCAAATGTCTCTTCCTCCAGGGAGCCACTGGCAACCTCGGCCCGCGCCAGGGCTTCACCGGTGATCTCAACATCTATCGTCGACTTGGCCATATCCTGGGCCTCGAAGCAGCGAAACTCGCCCTTAACATCGATACGCTGCCCCGCGAAGCCAAGCTCGTCGGCCTCCAGGCGTCCGGCACAACGATTGCCCTCTTCGAAGACGTCCCCGTCGAGCCCCCCGTCCCCGCATTAGCCGTTAACTCCCAATTCCTCCAACTCCCCGTCAAGCCCTTCCCTCCGCCTGAAGAAGCGGAGGCTGAAGCCGCCGCCGCAAGAGCCGAACTAGCGCAACTCCGTCAGTCGGGCACTGAGGAACAGGTACGAGCCGCAACCTCCAAAGCCACCCAGGCCGGCATGAAAGCCGACCGTGCCCGTCTCTATCACGGCCGCACCCACATGCCCTGGCAACTCCAAGCCATCCGCATCGGAGACGTGGCGCTAGTCTGCATCCCCGGCGAGCCATTCATCGAAATCAGCCAGGAAATCGCCGCCCGATCCCCATTCCCCCACACTCTCTTCAGCGGCTACTCCAACGGAGGTTTCAGCTACCTCCCCGTCCGCTCCGCCTACCCCGAAGGAGGCTACGAAGTCGAGACTTCTCCCTTCTCAGAAGACGCCGCCGAACTCGTCGTTGAAGAAGCCCTACGCGTTCTGCAAGACTTACAACTGCAATAGAACTGAATGCGGTCTACAACGCTACAACTCTGTGCCTGGTGGCCACCGACACAGCCCAGCAACGCTCTACTTTCACTCCTAGAACAAATCCTCCGCTCCTTCAGCTTTTCAATCCACCCGGATCTCCAGACTAATAGTCGGCGTCATGGCAATTTTTTTGGTTGGGATCGAGTCGCGTTGCCCACCGAAATGAGGCAGGTCTGGTTCGCCTTTTGCCCATCCACCGAGGGTCCATGGATCGCTCTAAAACTACAGTGCCGCAAGAAGGGAACAGTTCCGCAATTCGAGTCCCTGTTCCGTGAGGTGATTGAACAATTGCAGCCGATCGAGTGCGTTCTGTGCAACACCAATGTCGATACACTACCCTGTTTAGCCCACTCATCCTATCGCGGAGGTATCACGGCCATAGTGAACTGTAACGTCGAGCCACCCGTCGAACTCAGGCCGGGCCAGCCCGGCTGGTTCGAAGCCCTGGGTATCGAACTCAGATATTTTTCCGGCCATCTGCTAGATCAACACGCCATCGATCCCGCAGTCCGCGCATCGCAATTTGCGCAGACCTTTATGCCCGTCGGCGATGGCTTCGTCTTCGACGGCGGTTGGGGCAACCACTGGCAAAAGGTCCTTTCTCCCACGCCTGGTCGCAATAGGCCTCGTCCCGCCGCCTCCCTCCGCCGATTGGTCAATCGCTAAACACTTATCCCCGGGGCCCAAACACGATAATCCCCGCCCCCACCAGCGCCACACCCGCCCCCATCAAATCCCACCGGTCCGGAGCCGCCCCTTCCACCGCCCACAACCACAGCAGCGACATCACAATATAAACACCCCCATACGCCGCATACGCCCGCCCTGCCGCTTCACTCTCCACCAGCGTCAACAAGTACGCAAACAGCGCCAACGACGCCATCCCCGGCGCCAACCAGTAAGCCGGCTTCCCCAGCCGCAGCCAAGCCCAAAACGAAAAACACCCGCCAATTTCAGCCAAAGCGGCCAAAGAGTAGACCAAATAGCTTTTCAGCATCACGCACCAAGGTAGCAGGGCCTTACCGCGCCATCACCGGCAAAATCACGCGCGATGCCCGCGCCCCGCCCCAAAATACCCGCTGCACCGCCCGCTTCCCCTCTCCCGAAAACGGCCCCGCCCCTGTATGCAAATTCCGGTCATACGCCGGAAAATAAGAACCCGCCATCTCCAGCCGTAGCGCATGCCCCGGAGCCAGCGCAAACGCCGTGTGCCCCAGGTCCACAGTCACCTTGTACAGCTCCCCGGCACGCACCGCAGCCGCGCGCAAATCCCCCTCCCGATGCGTCAACCGCAGCACGCCTTCGGCCACCGGGAACGCCCGTCCATCTGGCCAGACATCCACCAATTTCAATGCGTAGTCGGCGTCCTTCGCATCCACGCTCACCCAAAGCTCCGCCCGCGGACTCCCCGCCACTACCATCTCCCTCGCCACCACCGCCCCGGTAAACGAAATCACATCCGCCCGGGCCTCAATTGTCTGCCGGTCCACCGGCCGGAACATCGACGACCGGGGCATCTCCGAGAACCCCGAAGCCTCCACCGGCACCGGGTCCGCCGGGTCCGAATCAAACCGATCCTCCCCGCCCACGGCATCACGCGAACCAGCCAACCGGCGTCCCGGAGCCAAGTAGAACGAAGTATCCACGCCGGCCGGAGGCGGCCAATCCCCCGCCGTCCGCCACTCATTCCGCCCCAACAGAAAATACCGGACCAGAGGAAACGAACCCGGCCCGCCCGGCTTCAAAAACCGGTCAAACCAGCGCAAATTTTCATCAACGACATCCAGCTTCGCCGCATCGCCAAAATCGAACCCGGCCACCACGCTCTTCCCCACCGTCCCGTGATCCCAGGGCCCCAGTATCAACTGCTGATTCCCCCGCGCCGCCGCCGTCGCCGAATACTTCCGCATCCGCTGAAAACTCGCCACCGTCTCCTTACACAGGAAATCGTAGTAGCCCACAATGTGCTGCACCGGCAAATCGAGCCCCTTCACCCGCTCGCTCGCATGTTGTCGCGTCCAGAACCCGTCCAGCCAAGGATGCGTCACCATGCCGCGCAACCACGGCATCTCCCACCCCATCCGCGTATCTAAATCGGCCAGCGCCCCGGTCCGGTAAAACGGAATCAAATCCGCCGGGGCCTTCTTCCCCTCCGGAGGCTTCGTAATCGCCGGCCCCGCGCCGCCAATCAACGCCAGCCGCAGCGCCCCGCCTACATACGCCGTATAGTACAAACTGGCCGACGCCGCCGTCGGGGCCATCACCGCCAATCCATAGGGCCGTTCCCCCGCCGCCAGCCACTGCACAGCGCCCGGATGCGATCCGCCCCACGTTCCCGTCTTCCCGTTCGACCACGGCTGCCGCGCCAACCATTCGATCGTGTCGAACCCGTCCTGGTCGTCATTGTTGTGATGGAAATACCGGCCCTCGGACGCAAACGCTCCGCGCGCGTCCTGCACCACGGCCACATACCCCGCCGCCGCATACCGCTTCGCCGCCCCCGCCCCGCCCTTCTTGTCATAGGGCGTCCGCAACAGCAGCACCGGCTTCTTCACCCCGGCCTCAATCCCATAGACATCGGTCGCCAGCTTCACGCCATCGCGCATAGGGACAAGAAATGTCTCCTGCCCCAGCGCCGTCAGAGCAACGCAAAAACTAAGCCAAAATCGCATGAATCGGGTGCCCGAGATCAATCTCCAGCCGCTTCCGCCCCGGCACTTCCAGCCGCTTCGGATCGAGCCCCAACTGATGCAAAATCGTCGCGTGAATATCGGTCACGTAGTGCCGGTCTTCCACCGCATGGAATCCGATCTCGTCCGTCGCTCCATGCACCGTACCGCCCTTAATCCCGCCGCCCGCCATCCACACCGAGAACCCATAGGGATGATGATTCCGGCCGTTCGTACCTTCGCTCCCCGGCGTCCGGCCGAACTCCGTCGCGAACACGACAATCGTGTCATCCAGCAGCCCCCGCTGCTTCAGGTCTTTCAGCAAACCCGCAATCGGCTTGTCCACCTGCTGGCACAACTCCGTATGGCCCTTCTTCAGGTTGGAGTGTGCATCCCATTTGCCCGCCCCGCCGTTCTGCCCATGGAACACCTGCACAAAACGAACCCCGGATTCCGCCATCCGCCGCGCCGCCAGACACATCTCGCCAAACGGCTTCGTCGTCTCATGATCCAGCCCATACATCTTGCGAGTCGCCTCGTTCTCCTGGCTGAATTTCATCACCTCCGGCACCGCCGTCTGCATCCGGAACGCCAACTCATACGACTTGATCCGTGCGCGCATCGCCGCGTCATCCGGATACTCGGCCGCCGACAACCGGCTAAATTCGCTGACCAAGTCAAACTCGCTCTTCTGCTCCGCCGCCGTCACGCCCGGCCCGAGCTTGGAAAACGCCAGCGGGTCCTCCGGCCGCACCGCCAATTGCACGCCGCCGTGTTCGGGACCCAGATACGACGCCCCATGCGCCGCCAATCCCCCGCAGCACGTATCCACCGGCTCGCCCAGCACCACAAACTGCGGTAGATTTTCGTTCAGCGATCCCAGCCCGTAATGCACCCACGAGCCAATCGTCGGGAACTGCCCTTCCAACACATGCCGCCCCGAATGGAACTGCATCTGCGCCCCGTGGTTGTTGTCCGTGGTCCACATAGATCGGACGACAGCGATATCGTCGATACACTCGGAAACGTTCGGCCACCAATCGCTGACCTCAATCCCGCTCTGCCCGCGCTTCTTGAACCCCACCTGCAGCGGATAGAGGTTCGGCTCCACCTTGTGTAGGCCCACAATCACTTCGCGCAGATTCTTCTTCACCAGCGGATTCTGCTCAAAGTCCTTGAACGGCGTATCGCCCAGCCGCATCCCGCCGTACTTGTTCAACGCCGGTTTCGGGTCAAACGTCTCCATGTGGCTCACGCCGCCAATCATGAACAGCCAGATCACCCGCTTCGCCTTCGGAGCGAAATGGGGCTGACCATCCGGCGGCTGCCAACGCGCCGCCGCCCCGTTTAACATGGAACCCAGTGCTAAGCCGGTGAACCCCATCCCCATATCGGCCAGAAACCCGCGCCGCGCAACATGATGAAACTTGCTCATTGGCTGTAAGCTCCTCTTACCGGATCGTCACGAAATCATTGTGGTTCAGCAGCACATGCACGAAGTTCTCGCGCACCCGCTGCTCGCCGGCCCCTGCCTGCGCTGACAAATACCGCAGTCCAACGCCCTGCTCTTCCGCGCTCGGCGGCCGGCCCAGAATCGTCCCGAACGCCGTCCGCACAAACGTCTCCGGTGCGAGGGCAAAACCAATCTTCCCCGCCAGCACCCGCGCCTTCTCCACACTGATCTGGCTATTGGCCAGCGCCAGCGCCTGCTGCGGCACCACGCTCTCGTTCCGCGCGTAGCACTCCACCGGATTCGGCCCGTCGAACATCTTCAAGAACTCCATCTGCGTATCCGGCGAATGCCGGAAGTAAATGCTCCGCCGGTTCGAAGTCAATCCCTTTGCCTCGTCAATCTCCGGCCCGCCCATCGTCGCGTCCAGCTCGCCCGCCAGCGAAAGAATACTGTCGCGCACCACTTCCGCTTCCATGCGCCGCGGGTTCATCCGCCACAAATACTCATTCTCCGCGTCCGCCGCCGCACTCGGACTCCCCTCCGCACCCGCCGTAGAACGCAGGCGGTACGTCTGGCTGGTCACCATCAACCGGTGCAGAGCTTTCATGTCCCAATTCGTTCGCATGAACTCGGTCGCCAGCCAGTCCAGCAGTTCCGGATGCGTCGGCTTCTTCCCATTCATGCCGAAATCGAACACCGTCGGAACCAGCGGTTTGCCAAAATGGCGCAGCCACATATGGTTCACCGCCACCCGCGCCGTCAGCGGATTTTCCTTTGACCCAATCCACTTCGCCAGCGCCGTCCGCCGCCCCGTGCTCTGGTTCTCATAGACCTTGCCAACCGTGTGATAGCCCTCCGTCGCCTGCGTCAGTGCCGCCGTCGCCGCCGTCAACTGTTTCTGCGCCTCGCCGATCGCCTTCTCGTCCGGCGTCTTCGCCCGCATGGCTTTGTCGAAGTCCATCTGCGCGCGCATCACATTCTCATTGGCCTTCAAAATCCCGGCCTTCCGTTCCGCCTTCCGCGCGTCAATCGCAAACGTCTCATAGTTCGGGTCCGGCGGCATGGCAAACTTCGCGTTATCGGCGGCAATCCGTGCCCCCATCGCGACCACATTTTCCTTCGCCGCCTCCAGCGTCTTCTTGGTCAAACCCAACTCATCGGTCGCCGTCCGGAACTTCTCAAATCCGTCGGAGAGCTTCCCGCCCGCCAACTCCTTCTCCACTGCCGCAAATGCCGCCTGTTTCTTCGCCAACTCGGCCTCGGCTCGCTCCACGTCCGCCTTCGCCTTGGCCATCAGGTCTTCCTGCACAAACGCCCGCTGGTCCGGATAATAGGCAGCCAGCGGCAGCTTCACCGGTTCTGCCTTGCCCAACGGCAATCCAAACAACCGGGGCGTCGCGGGCGATAGCGGCTTGTCCTTCTCCGGCTGCTGTATGTCTCCCCGCGTGTACAAATACGTCGGCCGCGTCGCATCGGCGTCGAACACCCGCGAGATGCCGTCTTTGTCGATGTCAGTCTCGCCCTTCACCCGGTCTACCCGGACTTCATAAGGCTCAAAGATCGCCCGCAGCTTGTAATACTCTTCCTGGGCAATCGGATCGTACTTGTGATCGTGGCACCGCGCACATTTCACCGTGATTCCGAGCATCCCCAGCAGCGTATGGTCCACCGCGTCCTGCATCCACCCGTCACGATCGTACTTGGCGTAATTCCGAGCTAAAAACCCAGTCGCCCGCACTACATTCGGATCCTCTGGCGCAATTTCATCCCCCGCCAGCATCTCCAACGCCATCCGGTCGTAGCCCTTGTTCTCATTCAACGACTCGACAATCCAGTCCCGCCACCGCCACATAAACCGCGCGCTATTCCGGACGTCATTTCCCTTCCGCCACCCATACCAGTCGCTGTAGCGCCAGATGTCCATCCAGTGCCGCCCCCAGCGCTCGCCATACCGCGAATCCGCCAGCAGACGGTCCACCACCGTCTCATACGCCTTCGCCGACTTATCGGAAAGGAACGAATCCACCTCCCCCGGCGTCGGAGGCATCCCAACCAGATCCAAATACACCCGGCGCAACAAAGTCCGCTTATCGGCCTCCGCCACCGGCGTCAACTTCCGTTTCTCTCGCTCCGCCGCCACAAACGCGTCTATCGGGTTCATCCCCGCCGCGCCAGGCACGGCCGCCCGCACCGGCTTCTTAAACGACCAATGGTCCGGCAACGGCGGCAGCGCGTCTGCCTTCGTCGGCTCGGCATACAGCGCCCCGCCATCAATCCACGCCGCCAGCACGTCCAACTCCGCCGCCGGCATCTTCGGCGATCCCATCGGCATATGCGGCTCGGCCTCATGGTTCGCCACCCGGTAAACCAGGCTCTCTTTCGCCTTGCCCGGCACAATACCGGGCCCCCGGTCCCCACCCCGCAGAGCCAGTTCCCGCGTCGAAAGGTCCAACCCGGACTTCTTGAACTTGCCCGTATGGCAAGCCATGCAGCGCTGTTCGAGAATCTTCACCGCGGGCGGCGCGGTCTGCCCCAGGCAAACCAGGGAAACGGACGCGAAAAGGGCCGGAGTCCACCGCATATATGCCCTCAGCCTACCCTCACCGGCCATGGGCGGGCAAGCCCATCCGCTCGCCCGTCCAAACTTATGAACGGAAATCTCCGCCCCCTTTAGTTAGAGCGGGGCAGATACACCTCGACTTTCATCTCCCTTGGCGCGATAGCAACACCGTCCGGAGCCGTCACCCGCAATGTGGCCGTCCCTTCCCGCAACGGCTGGAGAGTCAGTTCACCAGTCGGCCCTTCGACGGCGGCCGGATCCACCGCAAGTATGTCGGGGCGGTCACTTTCCACTCGAACCGTAAACGGCGTCGCACCAATCCGGTAGGTCCCGCCGGGGACCTGCGATGCACGAATTCGGATCTTGGCGCCGGTCTCCCCAAGCGCAACGCGCTCCGGTGCTTCCGGCTCCAGAAGCAAAGGACCGACACGAACTTCCACTGTTTCCGTCTGGAATCCAGTTGACTTCAACTCCAGTCTCGCGGTACCCTCCCTCACCGGCAACAGGAAGTACGAAGCACCTGCATCCGAAAGAGTCACGCTCGGCTGCCCCGTATGCGCCGGCCCAAACGGGCTCACTGGCAGAGCCGGAGCCACCAGGAAGACGCTGGGATCCGAACTGGTCACGGTGACCCCTGAAACAGCGGCGTTCAGCATCCAGCGCTCCTGCATGTCTTTCATCAGCGAGATCAGGGAAGGAACTCCAGGGATCTTGGGCAATTGGATGCGAAACGGAATTTCTCGCGCACCGGCCACTATCGGATAGCCGTCCATCGGCGTCACGCGGACCATCGCATCGCCTTCCCGCAGCGCCTTCACCTGCACCGGGAAACTCCGCCCCGCAATGATCTCGGTCGCCGATAATTCCAAGGCGCCCGGCGGCGAAACCTCAAGTTTCGGCCTCCCTCCGGCATTGGGCTGTAGCGATACAAAATCCCCGCTCCGTCCCTCCGCATCCGTCAGGCCGAAAGCCAGCGTCGCCGCCTCCTTGCCTACAGTACCCTCAAGCGGTTCCCGCGGCCAAGCCATCCCAACGTCCACAGTTCGCGCGCTCAAATTGCTGTAGGTCAACGCGGAGGGGGCTAGCTCGAACTCCAGCACCCGCTCTCCGGCCATGGGATGAGAAAGCCGGATCGAACCTGTGCCGCTCTCCTTCATGCCCCAGATATAGCCGCCCGCATTGCCTAGTTTTATAGATTCCGCGGGCGGATTACCCATCAGTTCGGAGAGTAGCGCATTGGACGGATCGCCAGTCTGCGCCAATATCGGGGGGGCGCCGGAAATGGCAGCGGCGGTAGTCGATGGCCGTAGCAACGTGATCGAGTCTTTAAGCAGATACCGCCGCGACCAATTCGTGGTGATCTCAAACGGACGCGCAACCACCCGCACGCTGCGGCTCCGTGGATCGAGTTCCATGGAACCGGAAACAGACACCTGAACCCTTGCCGTCCCAGCGGCCTTGGACTGGAATCGGAACCGCGCTCCAGTCCGGCTTGCCGGACTGGAGCCTTCCACCTGACCCACGTCCGGATCATCGCTTTCCATTCGAATCTCCGGAGGCTCGACGCCCGGCCGCAGTATTCCTACAGAGTCCGTTCCAAGCCAAACTTGATTATTGCGGCTGGGCCCGGCCAGAACGGCGCTCCACACACCGGGTTGCCGCGCATAATAACCGACGGACAGGTCTAGGCCGCTCATAATGCCCACAGACGCTTCGTTCGCCGGGGTCACCGCGGCAAAGCTCGGCGCCAGTTGAACATCCATCGTTTCCGTAATGTCCCCGGCTCGTACCGTCACTGGCACAATCCCGTCTGCCTCCAAAGCCTGCAGATAGAACAAGGTCGCGGACGTATTGTTCACCGTCGCGCTGTCCTTCCCGGTTTCATTGCTATCCGTTGAGATGAGAAGCTTCGAAGGGTCACCGCTCGACATCGACACCTGCGTCGGCTCCTGTCCAGGAACTCGGACAGCATAGCCGCGTTGCAGGTCTTTTCCCACAACTGTCAGCCGAGGTACCAAAACCCCGGTGCTTTCCGCCGGAATCACGGTCACGGCCATTCGGACTCGATCCGCAACACCCGTTAGCCGTTCGTCCCCCTGCAGTTCCAATACCGCCGTTCCCGGCGCTGCGCCACGCACGGAAAACGATACCTGGGACTCCCCCGCCGGAATTTCCAATGACTCCTGGACCACCTCCACAATCGATGGGTCGCTGCTGGCTAGCCGCAGTTGGAAGGGCTTCCCGCTTGCCGCCCCGTTGCCAAAGGTCGTTGAGACTGTTGCCGATGGCACCCCAAAGGCCACTGAGAGCGAAAGAGTACCGCCCACCTCCACCGTTTGCGGGCCGAGCGGTAGTTGATAGTGGCTCGTTCCGACCAACCGCTCTACGTCGAAATCCGCAAACCCTTGAGCCGACATACGCAAACGCGCTGTGGCGCCCCGCCGGCCGCCAACCACATAAAAAGTCACTCCATTGCCCGTCGCTGGCAGCATTGCGCTGATTGATGGACGAGGCACATCCCCGCGATTGATCGCCAGAAGTGCGGCGTCGGGATCGAGACTGGTAATCGTTATTTTTTTCGGCCCTGCCAACCGTCCAATCGATGCCTGCCCCACAGTCAGCCATTGCTCGGCTAGGCTACCAACCGCCATCGTAAGCGCAGGAGCGTCAAAGCGTACTTGTACAGGTCTCGCCTCGTAAACCCCGCCATCGCCTTCAATCCGCATGGTCAATGTGCTTTCGCCCGGAGACAACAAGTTGCCCTCCCAGCCGCGGTTCTGGTTTACCAATAATCCGGGCGCGTTGGCCTGCATGCGAACCACTTCCGGGCTTGACGAAGCAACGGAAATCCGCGGGGCCGGCAAGCCGGCCCGCGGATAGTCCACGACAATAGGTACCGCCGAGTCCGGATAAGAGGCCGATGCCGTTAGCCGAAGTGTCAGTAATGCGTCTCGCGCAGTGCTGGCAAGGGCATGGAGATTCCCGTAGCTATCGGTCAAGCCGCCGGAGGTCGATGCGATCAAGCCAAATACTGGCGCAGTCAGCACAACCGGAACGTGCCGCTCCGCAAACCCGTCCGCCGATACCACCACATCCACTGTTCCGCTGTCGGATAGCCCCCAATACACGAAACTGTAGCTCCTGCCGTCCCAGGTGGCCTCCAACTCCTCCCGGCCTTGATGCGAACCGGTGTAGGCCAAGAGCAGCCGGCCCGGGTCCGCGCTCCGGATTCGCAACCGGACGGGCCGGCCTTCCGGGAGCACCGCAGGGGCGATCGTCGCTCCCAAGACACCGCCATTCACAGCCAACCGCCCCGTGACCATCAGAACGGGCAGTTGAAAGGAAATCAGAAACCCATCCGTCCCGCCGGCGAACCGGCTTGCGTCAGCGCCAGGAAGTTCGCCGGAATCCGTATTACCGGCCAGCAAAGGCAGTTCGTCCGCGCCCGCCCCGCCCCCAACTCCCTCCTCGCGGCCGGGTCCGCCATAGTAGCTCAGAAACGGTACGTCACCTTCCCGCGAATAGAGTCCCACAAGCAAATCGGATGGCCCGCCGCCATATGTCGCCTGCAGTGGTTCCCGCACCGGTAAATCGCTCGATGTCGTAGTGCCGGTAAAAAAGATCTCCGCTACATACCCTGGCCAGGAAGGCTGCCCTGTTCCCGACGGCCACGCGGCCCGAATGGAATCATCGCCCGATCCGCCAATAAATTTCGTTCGAACAATCGCTTCTGTACGATAGGCCGAAGGCAGCGCAATCTCACAAACGAATCCGTCTTTCCCACCGCCAAATTGTTCGGAGGACCCGCCTGGAAAGTCTGGCGAACTCGTCGTGCCAACAGCAACACCGCCCCAGCTAGTGAACCGTATCGCCGCAATTTCATCATCAGCGCTGCCGCCCAAATAGGATGCAAAGACAGGCAGAGGCGCAATGCCGGTCGGGGAGAATTGAACCACCATTCCGTCCGTTCCTCCGCCGCGCTGCGCCTGAAACGCCTTGACTACCGGGAGATCATCCGACGAGGTTACCCCGGAAGCCACCTCAAGGCTGCTCAGGTGCGTCAACCGGTCATCGCCTGTCCCCCCAAACAACGTGCTTGTCCAAGCCGAGTTGAAGGAGGCTGGAGATGACTGGCGAAAGTAAAAGCCATCCACGCCGCCCGCCGGCCCGCCTTGTGGGGATCCCGCTGACCGCGGGAAATCCGGTGAGTCCGTCTCCCCCACCACCGCGATAGTTCCGTCTGCCACGTAAACCCCAAGCGCCCGGTCCGTGCCCGCCCCGCCCAGGTAGGAAGAAACAAGCGTCGACTCCGGCGAATTTGGTGCGGACCAGAAGTAAAACCCATCGGAATCACCGCCGCCATATTTGGACTGCGGAGGAGCGAAGAGAGGGGGTTGCGTGTTGGAAAACTCACTCAATCGTCTCCGCATCACCGGAAAGTCTCGGGAATTCGTCTGCCCCACAATCGCGTATTCCGCTAGGCCGGTTCCCGAAGTGTATGAGCTAACGGCCAACGCTTTGTCATCGCCAGATCCACCTACATAGGTGACGCGCTGCTCCTGCCCGTAAGTGGCGAAAAACGCATCATAGCCTCCTGCCGCCGGCTGCGTACTGCCCGGAAATACCGTCGAGTTGGTGTATCCGGCCACCGACGATCCCGACATTCCCGTAATAACATCCTCGCCGTCACCCCCGTAAAACCGCGCGAAGTTAACCACCGGGTCAATCGTCAACGGCCGGGCCGGATCATGCAAGCCCAACGCCACGCCGAACGCCCCGTCTTCATGAGCCACATACCGGGCCTCTACGCTCTTGCCGCCCTGAAATACCACCGGCCGCCGATGGACCAATACGCCAGCGGCAGTTGCAATCTCCAAGTCGCCGGATGTGCCGATTCGCACCTCCCGCGCCCCGTCGAATCGCATCCGTATCCGGCCCGCTTCTGAACCCCGCCGTAACTCAAAGTCGTATTCGATCTCCCTCCCCTTGCCGTAATACACCAGGTCAACACCTGGGTATATCCCAGCCCGCCGCAACCGGCCAAACGTAGAAATCCGCTCCCGCCAATGCTCCTCGCCGCCAACAAACGAAGATACAATCAACGGCTTCGGCTCCTCGCTGGACCAATGCCCGCTTTGCTCCCCATCCAAAGTCATCCGGACGGCCGCCTTTTTATCTCCGTCGCCGCGCAAGGAGTAGACCGTCTCCAGATCGGTGACAAACACCGTCGCCTGCCGTGTCCGTGCTAAAAAACGTACACGAGGATCCGTCTGACCTATGTTTTCTTCAAACCAGATCGAAGTTTCCGATGCGGACACACACAATACAAGCGAGAGTAAGAATGGCAGGCGCACGTGTCCATTGTAGCTGCTAACTACGGACGAAAATTTACTTACTACCAATACTTATAGCCGCAAAGCAAAAACGGCAACCCTCGCGGATTGCCGTTTCCCAAAATCAGTAATGTGGTGGCCAGGGAGGGAATTGAACCCCCGACACGCGGATTTTCAGTCCGCTGCTCTACCAACTGAGCTACCTGGCCACTGCCAAAACTTTAGTGTATCAGACCAGCCAGCTTTTCGCCAGTTTCGGCCTCAACTTCCGCATGCAAACTGTTCCCGTGCGCGTCCATCGTCACAATGGCAACGAACCCGTCCACCTGCAAATGCCACATCGCTTCCGGGATGCCGAATTCCATCCAGTGCACGCCCAAAACCTTCTTGATGGTCCGCGCATAGTACTGCGCCGCCCCGCCAATTCCGTTCAAATAAACCGCCCCGCACTCCTGCAGTCCCGCCAGCGTCTTCTTGCCCATGCCGCCCTTGCCGATCACGGCCTTCACCCCATACCGGCGCAGCACCTCCGCCTGATAAGGCTCCTCGCGCGACGAAGTGGTCGGTCCCGCCGCCTTCACAAACCACTCCTCGCCCTGTTTCAACATCACCGGCCCGCAGTGATACAGCACCGCTCCGTTCAAATCCACCGGAGGCGGATTCTTCATCAGATGCGCATGCACGGCGTCGCGTCCCGTGTACATCTCGCCCTTGATGATGACCACATCCCCAACCTTCAACTGCCGCATCGCCTCAGCCGTCAACGGCGGCGTCAACACCACCTCGCGCCCCGTCAGCGGAAACCCTTCGCTCCGCGCCATCTTCTCCGACGGCCGTTCCGGATCGCGATAAAGCCATCCGTTAATAGCGCCCGTCGCCGCGTCCAACCGCACGCCCAACCGCCGGAACGCCCAGCAGTCATAGGCAACGCTCACAAAGAAGGAGGCCGGCAACCGGTTCGCCGCCGTAATCTTGCAGCCGATCAGCGAGGACTGCCCGCCAAAACCCATCGCGCCCACGCCAATCTTGTTCGCCTCGTCCATGATCTCGGCTTCCAACTGCGCCAGCACCGGGTCCGGGTTCACATCGTCCAGCGTGCGGAACAGTTGTTCTTTCGCCAGAAAGTACCCGTGCCCGCGGTCACTGCCAATGCAAACGCCCACCGCGCCCGGCGCGCATCCCTGCCCCTGCGCCTGCCACACGGCATGCAGAATGCACTTCTTCACGCCTTCCAGGTTCCGGCCCACTTTCCCAACGTGTTCCAACTCCGCCGGCAGCGAATATTGAATATTCTTGTTCTCGCACCCGCCGCCCTTCAGGATCAGCTTCACTTCAATCTCGTCCGACTCCCACTGTTCGCAATGGATCACCGGGGTCTCATGCCCCAGGTTGTCGCCCGTATTCTTCCCCGTCAGCGAATCCACTGAGTTCGGCCGCAGTTTCCCCCGCCGCGTCGCCTCCGCCACGGCCTCGCGAATCGCTTTCTTCAATTGAATCTGGTTCACGCCCACTGGCGTATGCACCAGGAACGTCGGCATACCCGTATCCTGGCAAATCGGCTGCTCGTCCTCGGCGGCCATGTCAATGTTGTTGGCGATGATGCTAAGCGCCTGTCCGCTCCGCGTTGCCGCGGGCTCCGCCTCCAGCACATGCCCCATCACCGCGCGTACATCTGGCGGTAGATTCGTCGACGTTTGTGTAATCAGCTCCACCAGGCTGTTGACCAGGAATTCCATGCCGTTATCGTATCAATCAAGGCAATCGCACGCGTACCTGCGCGGTAATCCCAGGCTTGATCGAAGGGTCCGGACTGCCAAATAACACCAATGCCTTCCCTTCCTCCACGCGGCTGATCTCCGCCCGCAACGGCTCGGAGGCGAACTCCGCCAGAATCACCAACGCTTCCATTCCTGGATGCAGTTTCGCCAGCACACTCTTCTCCGGCTCCACCACCACCTGCAGTTGCCCCAGGTCCGTCGCAATCCGGAAAATATTGTCTTCCCCCAACCGTATCTCCGTCCCCGCCTCGCCCTTCCGCTCCAAAATAATTCCGTCCACCGGCGCATGCACCTGCGTCGCCTGCAAATTGCTGTCCGCCTCCTCCAGCTCCGCGTTCCGGTCTTCCAGGATCTTCTTCGCCGACTCAATCTCTTTCGTCAACGACTCCACCCGGATACTTGCCACCTTCGCCATGCCCGTCGCGCTCTCGTACTCCGCCTTCGCCGTCTCAAACTCCTTCATGGCCTTCTCATAGGTCAACCGCGGCGTCGCTCCCTGCGAATGCAACAGCTCTTGACGCCTCGCCAACCGTTCCGCGCGCGTATAGCCGTCCTGTATCCGCGCACTTTCCGCCTGTCCACGCGATGCGTCCAGCCGCCCCGCCAGCAGTTGACTCTCCAACACGTTCACCCGTTCCTGCGCTTTATCTGCCAGCTCTTTGGCCCGCTCCTGCGCCCCCTGCAACGCGAGGTTAGAAATCCGCGCAATCAACTGCCCTTCGAAAACCTCTTCCCCAACCACCACCAGGTACTCGGCAATCGTTCCATTGCTCGGAGCTTGCACGCCCACCACTTCGCGCGCCTCCACCTTACCCGGCAAGCTAAGTTCCGCGCCCGCGGCCGGTCCTGCCGGCGTGGGCGCCGCGGCGGCCGGCGTAACCACCACCGGTTTCTCCCGTTTCCAAACCGAAAGAGCCCCGGCCGCCACCGCGAGCAGGATGACAATGCCGCCGAAGAGGGCCCATTTGCCGCGCATGCACCCATGGTACAGTAGCGGCGTCCGCCTTCCCCCCGCTATGGTCACCTGGGCGCAACTGCTCATCGAATTTGCCCGTGCCGGCAATCTCACCCTCGGCGGCGGCCCCTCCATGATGGCCGAGCTACAGACACGCCTTATCCAGCAGCGTCAGTGGCTTCCCCCGGAGGATTTCGGCCTGCTCTACTCCATTTCCCGCGTCACGCCGGGCACCAACATTCTCGCCTTCGCCGCCGCGGCCGCCGCCCGCATTCGCGGCCCTCTCGCTGGTGTCCTCGCCGTCTTCGCCGCCTCGCTCCCCGCCGCCCTCGTCATCTGGCTGATGACCATTTTCTTTGACGCCTGGAGCGCCAACCGCTGGGTGTCGGCCATTATGTTCGGAGCCATGGCCGCCGTCGTCGCGCTCATCGTATCCAGCGCTTGGCAACTCTTCCAACCCTTCCTCCGCAATCCCCTCGCCGTTGCACTGGCCATCGCGGCCCTACTCGCCGCCGCAACCAATGCCGCCGGCCCCGTCACCATCCTCCTCTGCGCCGCCGCCATCGGAGCCCTCCGCCCCTCACCCCAATGAACCTGTTCACCCTGTACCTCCTCCTCTTGAAGGCCACCGTCACTTCGTTCTCCGGAGGAACGTCGCTCCCCTCCGTCCGCCAGGATCTCGTCATCGAACGCAAGATTCTCACCGACACCCAGCTTTCCGCCGCCATGGCCATATCCCGCATGGGCCCCGGCCCCAACGGCTCGTATGTCATCTCCATCGGTCACTATCTCGCCGGACCGCCCGGAGCCGCCGCCGGCTATCTAGCCATGATTACTCCCTCATTCTCGGCCATCCTATTTCTCAGCCTTCTGGAGCGCCGCATCAACAATGCCCGTTGGCGCGGAGCCATCCAGGGACTTACTGCCGCCGCTGCTGGCCTCATGCTCGCCAACGGCCTCCCCATCGCCCAGCAGGCATTGACCTCCTGGTTCGCCTGGCTCCTCGCCGCCGCAGCCTTTGCCGCGTTTCTCACACGCCGCGTCGAGACCATCTGGATACTCGCCGGCTCCGGTCTGGCCGCCGTTTGCGGAATGGCCGCCGGAGTTAAAATGGTATAATCAAAACTGTATGCGTGAGGTTCGGCTCGGCGACATCATCGACGATTACTGCGTGAAGTGTAAACGCATTACCAATCACGCCATCGTTTCGCTCATGCAGGAAAAGCCCGCGAAAGTACGCTGCTGCTCTTGTTACAAAGAGCACGACTTTACCGATTGCGTCGTGCCCCCTACCAAGCGCGAATTGAAGCTCATGCAGTTGGCCGCCGAAGCGGCCGAAGCTGAAAAGGCGAAGTAACTTCAGTCCGCCCGCAACATAGCCAGCGGATCAATCCGCAGTGCGGTCCTCACCGGTCCCCACGCGGCCGCCAGCGCCAGTCCCGCCACAATCGCCAGCGGCGCGCCGAACGTTCCTGGCTCCATCGCCTTCACGCCATACAGCAGCGGTTCAATATAACGGCCCAGTGCCGCCGCGCCGCCCGCCCCCAGCGCTCCGCCAAGCACGGTCATCGCAAAGGCATCCCGCGTCACCAGCCGCGCAATCCCGGCGCCGTCGGCCCCAATCGCCATTCGTATGCCGATCTCCTTCCGCCGCAGCAGCACCGCGTAATCCAGCACCCCGTACAACCCCAGCCCCGCCAGCCACGCCGCAACCACCGCAAAAAACAAACCGATCATCGCCAGCAACCGTTCCCGGAGCGTTTGCGCTTCCACCAGACCCTGCTGTGTGCGTGTATTGCGAATCCGAAGCGAAGGATGGCTCCTCGCCAATTCACTACGCACCGCCGCCGCCATAGCCTGCGGATTGCCGTCGCGCACCCTCACCGTTACAACGGTGTTATCGATCCCCCAGTTGCCGTAAGAAATATACACCGCGGGCAGCATCTCCTCCCGTACATCTCCGTAGGGCGCATTGCGCGCCACGCCTGCCACCTGATACTCCTCCTTCCCTCGCAAAAAGCGTTTCCCCACCGCGTCGCCGCCGCCGAAATACTCTTTCACAAAGGCTTCGTTCACCAGCGCCTGCCCCGCCGCATCGCCCGCCGGTAGGCGTTCGCCCGCCAGCAGCCGTATGCCCATCGTGTCGATCCACCCGCGCGATGCCGTCACAAAATACGCCAACCGCGGGCTCGGTGGCCGCCCCGCTACCGAGATAAACGAGTTCGTCGATTGCCCGCCCAACAGCATCCGGCTCGAGATCGCCGCGCTCTCCACACCCGGTAACGCCTCCAGCTCCACCGCCAACGCTTCCCACGTGGCGCGGGGCAGTGGGTCCCGGGCCGCAACGTCCAGTAGCAACAGCCCTTCCGGCGTAAAGCCCAGTGGTCGCGACGAAAGCCTCGCGAACGTCTGCGCAAACAAACCCGCCAAAAACAGCACCACGAAGCAGAACGCCACCTGCGCCGCAATCAAAGCATGCATCGTGCGCCGCCGCGCATGCGGGTTCTCCCCGCCTTTCAACGCGCTCGCCGGCCGCACCGCGGAGGCCCGCAAAGCCGGCAGCAGCCCAAACGCCATCGTAACCAGCAGCGCCATCCCAAATCCGAACGCGACCACGCGCCCATCGGCCGGCATGTCCAGCCATACCGGCATACTCGGCGTCTCGATCTGCCGCACCAGGAACGGAGCCGCCCACCACGAAAACGCCACGCCCAGCGCCGTTGCCAACACGGCCACCAGCGCCGTCTCCGCCAGCACCAGCCGGATCAGCCGCCACCGTCCCGCGCCAATCGAAACCCGGATCGCCATCTCCCGCGCCCTCGCTCCAGCCTGCGCCGTCATCAGGTTGGCGGCATTCACGCAGGCAATCAGCAGCACCAGCCCCACCATCACGCCCAGCAATCCCAAAAACCGCCGGTATCCGCTCTGCATGCCGGAAACCCCGCCGCCTGCGGGCTGTATCACCAGCCGCTGCGTCAATTGGTCAATTCTGTTCCGAGACAGCACCGAAGCGCCCCGCAGGCGTTCCGTCTCGAAGGCGCGCGATACCGCATGCAGTTGCCCCTGCAGGGCGCCCAACTGCGCCGGATCCCCCGTCCGCAGCAGCGTCCGGTGCCACGTGTAGTCCTTCATCACCGCCCCGCGAAACATCATCGTCGGCAAAAAGATCTCCACCACAACCCCAGGCTCCGTCCCCGTAAAGCCTTCCGGAGCCACGCCGACAATCTCATAGAGCCGCCCACCCAGCCGGAACGTCTTGCCAACGGGAGGCGCATCCCCGCCCAGCCGCCGCTTCCAATAGGTATGCGAAACAACCGCCACCGGATGCCCTCCTGGCACGCGGTCATCAGCCTCCGTCAAGAGCCGCCCTGCCGCCGGCCGTAAGCCAAAATCAGGGAACATCCACCCGGACACATACTGCACCGTGGCACGTTCAATCTCCGCATCGCCGCCGTAGGTCAGTTCCATCCGGTCGGCGAACGAAACGGCCATCAGTTCCGCCTTGCCCTTCACCGCCTCCCGCATCAACTGGAACGCCGGAAACGCCCATCCGTCGAACTCCGCCGGCTTCCCATCGAACCCAACGCCCGCCCGCGCCAACGAATACAACTCCTGCGGCTTGGCCACGGGAAGTTGCCGCAGCAACAGTGCGTCCACCAACCGGAAAGCGGCCATGCACGCCCCCGTCGCCAACGCCAAGGAAACAATCGCCGCCGCGCTCGCCGTCCGGTGTTTCCAGAGTTGCCGCCAGCCAAACCGCACATCCGCGGCCAAGAACTCCAGCCAAGGCAATCCTCGTTGATCCCGATACCGCTCCCGCATCGCCGCCCCACCGCCAAACTCGCGTCGCGCCTGCCGCCGTGCCTCCGCCTCCGGCACGCCCTGCTCCATCAAATCGGCAACGGCCAACTCTTCATGCGCCGCGAACTCCTCCGCCAACCGCCGCTCCTCCGCCGCGCCTGCAAACATCCCGCGCAGCCGCATCCAAACCCGTCGTACGGCCTTCACGACAAGTCTCCCGCCTTCACCGTCAGGAACCGCGCCATAATCGCCTGCGTCTGTTCCCACTGCGCGGCCTCCGCCTGCAGCGCCTTGCGCCCCGATGCCGTCAACTCGTAATACCGCGCCCGCCGGTTGTTCTCCGTCACGCCCCAATCCGACGCAATCGAACCCTCCTGCTCCAGCCGCAGCAGCACCGGATACAGCGTCCCCTGGTTCACGTCCAGCAGTTCGCCGCTAATCTGCCCGATCCGCCGCGAAATCGCATACCCATGCAGAGGCCCCATCACCTCCAGCGTCTTCATCACCATCAGGGCCAGCGTGCCCTGCTGCACGTCCGCTTTTGTCTTCATTGGCATTCCCAATGGAAGACTACCACGGACTCCATTGGGATTACCAGTGGAGATCGCCGGAGTTTACGTCCGCCGCATCTCCTCCCGGATTAACGCCAGAATGTCTTCCTTCTCCTTCGCATCGCTCGACTCCAACTCCAACTCCAGCCGCCGCAACGCCACCCCCACCACATCGCGATGATGCAGCTTCGCCCCCAGCCCCTCTTTCTCCGTCAACGTCAGCCAGATATCATGCAGCCGGTCCACGTCTTCCGGCCACAGCCGCGGCGGATGCGGCCCCAGGTTCACGTACGTCGGTTTCCGGTCAGAACTGATAATCTCCAGCGAAAACGGATGCCGGGGCTCGGGCAGTTGTTCCCACGCCAATCCGATTCGCCGTGCCAGTTCGTCGCTCGCCATGCGCGGAGAAATGCCCGTCACTAGCCGCGAAGCTTTCAGCGTCGCCGCCGATTGAATCATCGCCTGGAACGGATCGCTGGCCGGGACCACCAGCAATTCCACCGGCTTCCCTTCCCTCTCGGCCACCGCCACAACCCGCGAAAACAGCTCCTGCTCATAGGTGCCGAACAGCTGCTCATCCTGCAGTTCAAACTCGCCCGCGCCCGCCGAAATGGGATGCACCGTCATCACCACCACATCGTGCCGCCGCAGGTTCGTCTTCTCCAGCACCCGTTTTAGGTGCTCCATGTTGTTATAGTCCCGCAACGCCACCAGCACACACCCGGGCCGCGCTTTCAGATGCGCCACGTCTACTTGCGGCTGATGGTCCAGGTTGAACTCTTCCAGGCCCTTCTTGTCTCCGCTCTTGGCTCGCCGGTTATTCACCCGCTCCGAAATCAGGAAAATACCGAACAGCAACAGCGTGAACGAAACGCCATAGATCGTCGCAATCTTCTTCGTAAACAGGTTCGCAATCGCCACCAGAAACAGCATGGAGACAATCGCCGCCAATCCCAACGGCCACTCCCGCCCGCCAATTCGTAGATTGAACGGCGTCTTGTACTCCTGGTCGGTACGTTGGAACCGCAGCGCCAACACCCCCAGGCCCTTTAGGAAGAAGCTCCACACCACGCCGAACGCATACGCCTCGCCCAGCAGATACAGGTCGCCCCGGCTGCCCACGATCGTCACCACCTGCGCAATCGTGATCAGGTTGATGATCCGGAACGTCGTCCCGAATTTGAAATGCGGCTTCCGGAACCAGTTCAGCAGCACGCCGTCTTCCGCCACGCGGTTCAGCACTCCGTTTGCGCCAATCAGGCTCGTATTCACAGCGCCCGAAAGAATCAGCACGCCCACAATGACGACAAAAATGTGGAAGATCAGCTTCAACAGCGCCGGCCCTTCCAGGCTCATCGCCAGCCCGCCCAACAAGTTGTCTTTGTACTGCGGCCGGATCGCGTCCGGAATAATCATCACCGCCAGAATCGACAACAAACCCGTCGACAACGTCGCGTAGATACAGACGATATTCGCCGTAATCCGCAGATTCTTCAGCTTCGGATACGCAATCTCTCGATACACCTGCGCCAGCGTTTCGAACCCGCTCATCGCCAGCAGCGAGTGCCCAAACGCCACAATCATCATCACCGCCGGCAGATGCTCCCAAAACGTCCCGTGCAGCCAACCCAGCGACTCTTCGTGCATCGTCAACTGGCTCGGAATCGGCAGCGGCGGCAACGGAGCCCCGCCCCGCACCAGCAACGTAATCCCGCACCAGAAAAGCATGCAGACCACCATCACCGTCGTGATCTGCATAATCCGCAGCGCGTGTCCCGACGACTCGTGAATGCCTTTGATATTCGACCGCCAGAACCACGCCGTCACCACCAGCGCGAAAAACACCGCAAACAGATTCGGGTCCACATGCACGGGGTGCCCGGCCATTTCGGTCAGTTCGTTCACCAGGTGGCCCAGGTACTGCCCCGCCGAAACCGATGAAATCGGTCCCGTCAAAATGTAGTCCACCACCAGCGCCGACACGGACAACTTCGCCATCACCGGCCCAATCGAGTCCCGTACCACCACGTACACGCCGCCGCGGACAAACATCCCGCAGCTCTCCATGTAGATCGAGCGGACGGCGAAACTGAAAAACATCACCGCCAGCACAAACCAAGGAGCTGATTTCCCAATCGCATACTCCGTAATGCCCCCGACGTAGTACATCGTCGAAGCCAAATCGGATAACACAATGGCGGCCCCGCGCCAGAAGGAAATGAAGGAGAGGGCGACTGTTGTGGCAACGACAACCTTGGACGTCGTTGCCATCCGCTGAGCGGGTTCTGACATTCTAAGAACCCATCATAGCGCCCTATTTCAGGCACCATAGAGATAGATGGTACTACCCCCCGAAGTCCTGGATACCCTTGCCCGCCTCCACGAAAACGGCCACCAGGCCTACCTCGTCGGCGGCTGCGTCCGGGACACGCTTTTACAACTCCCCGCCAAGGACTGGGACATTGCCACCGACGCGCCCCCCGCCCGCATCCTGTCACTCTTCCCCTCCGCCGAACCCATCGGCGCCCACTTCGGCGTAGTCCTCTACCGGGGCGTGGAAATTGCCGCCTTCCGCAGCGACGGCCCCTACCACGACGCCCGCCGCCCCTCCTCCGTTCAATTTGAAACTGACCCCGCCGCCGACGCCGCCCGCCGCGACTTCACCATCAACGGCCTCTTCTACGACACCCAAACCAATCAGGTGCTAGACTTCGTCAACGGCCGCGCCGACCTCGCCAACAAGCAAATCCGCGCCATCGGCGACCCCGCCGCCCGCTTCGCCGAAGACAACCTCCGTCTCCTCCGCGCCGTTCGTTTCGCAGCGCGCTTTGGCTTCGAAATCGAACCCGCCACCCTGGCCGCCATCCGTGCCCACAGCGCCAACATCGCCAACGTCGCCGCCGAACGAACCCAGCACGAACTCTCCCGCATCCTCACCGGGCCGTCCCCCCGCCGAGGCATCGAACTCCTCGATGAAACCGGTCTTCTCGCACACATCCTCCCCGAAGTGAAGGCCCTGCAAGGCGTGCCCCAGCCGCCCGATCACCACCCGGAAGGCGACGTCTGGACCCATACGCTCCTCCTGCTAGACGGCCTGCGCCAACCCACGCTGACTCTCGCCTGGGCCGCGCTCCTGCACGACATCGCCAAGCCCGCAACCTTCACCAACACGGACCGCATCCGTTTCCTCGGCCACGACGCCCTCGGCGCCAAAATGGCTGTCGCCATCCTGGGCCGGCTGAAATACTCCGCCGCCGTCATCGAGCAGGTACGGGATCACGTGGCTGGCCACATGAAATTCTTCGCCGTCCGGACCATGAAGGAAAGCACCCGCAAACGCTTCCTCCGGCAGAGCCATTTCGCCGAACTCCTGGAACTCCACCACCTCGACATCCAGGCTTCCAACGGCAACACGGCCACCTATGACTTCTGCAGGGACCAACTCGCCAACACGCCCCCGGAAGTCCTCGCCCCGCCCAAACTATTGACGGGCTCTGATCTCATCGCCCTCGGCGTCCCCGAAGGTCCCGCCGTCGGCCGCGTCCTCCGTGAACTGGAAGACGCCCAACTCGAAGGCCGCATCGCCAGCCCTGCGGAGGCCAGTGCTCTGGTACGGCAGCGGCTTCCGGCCCTCTAGTTTTTCTTGGAAGTGGCCTCTTTGACCAGCGCCTCAATCGTGGCTCGCATTTCCGCCTGCATATCTCCCATCTTCCGCTGCACCACCAAGTTGGTTTTCTCCATCATGGCGGGCGTTTTTTCCACCAGCGCGCGGCCACTCGGCGTGCGATAGAAGGCGATCAAGTCGTCCAACTCCTGTTCCGAAAAGGTTTCGGCAAATATCTGCATATAGTCTGGCTTCAATTTTTCCCAGCTCAGATATTTCTCCACGACTTTCTGGACGGCGGCCATCGCGCGTTTGCCAATTGCCTGCTGTTCCGGGGTCGCCGTATCGAGGCCCATCATTTTCAAAAAACTACCGTCTTGCATCTGTTGCCCGATCGCCGCTGTACTCTTGGCGTAAATCTCGTCAATCTTGGTCAGCCGCATATACTCTTCCACTTTGGCGCGGCGGCTCGCCTCGTCCGCCCAGATCGCATAGGTGCCGGCAGCGTACAGCATCAACAACAAGGCAATTCGCTGCATGTCCCCGGTCCCCTTACAGCGCCAACTTCGGCGCCATCATCCACTTCAACACCCCCCGAGGATGCACGCCCAGCCCCGGCAAATCGATCCGCACCATCGCGCCCTTCTTAAAATCCACCCGCAATTCCGGAGCGCCCAGCAAATAGGCCGTGAACGCGCTCATGTGCGGCTCATGCCCCACGAACAGCACGCTCTCTTCGCCGCGCAATGTTCGCAGCTCCGTCCACGTCTCCGCCGGCGCCGACATCGGCGTCAGCCGGGGCGTCGGGACCAGTTCCCCCTGGTACCCCAAGACCTCCGCCGCCAATTCCGCCGTCTGCCGCGCCCGCACATACGGGCTGGTCACGATCAGCGTAGGCGCAACAGTCGCCGTTTTGGCCCGCTTCAAAACCTCGCGAAGCCGTTTTATTCCCTCGCTCGTCAACGCGCGCGCGGAATCCGCTTGGCCCGGTCGTGCATCCTCGGCAATACCGTGCCGAAGCAAATAGATGTGCATAGCCTCTCGAAGCGCTCACCTAATTCTGTCATACTCGCTGCTTTCCCATGCGTGATGTGTTGCAGCGTGAAAACTGGCCAATTTTGGCCGCCGGAGCCGCCATTGCCGGCAGTGTCGTATCCATCGCTTTTTCCCAAGTCTGCCTGGGCCTCGCCATCGTTCTTACGATCAGCCGCTGGCGCTCGGCCAAATACCCCCCGGGGGCATGGCTGCTCCTCGTCTTCTTCGCCTGGACGCTTCTTGCCGCGGCCGTCTCCCCTGCTCCGGCCGCCGCCTGGCCGCCCATCCGGAAGTTCTTCGTCTATCTCATCGTCCCCTCCCTCGCAGTCGCCTATCGGGGTCTGCCCTCCGCTCGCGCCATCCTCGCCGGAATGGGCATCGGCGGTCTTCTCTCCGCCTTCTGGAGCCTCGTCCAATACGCGAAGAAGTACAGCGCCGCCAAAGCGGCCGGAGTGAATTTTACAGACGCCTATGTCGCTAGCCGCATCACCGGGTTCATGTCCCATTGGATGACCTTCGGCGGCACCATGATGGCGGTCTTCCTGGTCGGCTTGGCCTACCTGCTCTTTCGTCGCCCCATCGCCTGGAAGGCTGTCGCCGCACTCGCCGTCATCGCGCTGGCTATCTTCCTCGGATGGACGCGCGGCATCTGGATTGGCGTCTTTTTTGGCGTGCTGTACCTCGTCTGGTCCTGGCGTCCGAAAATCGTCCTCGCCGTGCCGGTATTGGCGATCGGGGCCGTCGCCGTCATGCCCCAGCCGGAGAAGGACCGCGTCCTCTCCATCATTCGTCCTCGCGGAGAAACCGATTCCAATGCCCACCGCAAGGCGCTCCTACGTACCGGCCTCGCCATGATCGAGGCCCATCCCCTGTTCGGCGTCGGCCCCGAACAGGTCGAACGCAACTTCGAACGCTACGCCCCCGAAGACATCGCCCGTCCCTTCCCTCGCTCCTGGTGGTACGGCCACCTCCACAACATCTATATTCACTTCGCCGCCGACCGAGGCATCCCTGCCATGCTCGCCATCATCGGTTTCTTCTTCTGGCTTACCGCGTCCATCGTCCGCGCCGCCCGCCACGCCTCCGGCGATCGGCTCTGGATGCTCCATGGCATCGCGGCATTTTCCGTTTCCATCCTCGTCACCGGATTCTTCGAACACAACCTTGCCGACAGCGAGATCCTCATGCTCGCCCTCGGCCTCGTCACCCTGGGGGCTTGCATCGCACGGGACACGAATGATATACCCGTATAGGGTATACATTTCATGAACACCGTCACGCTCCAGATTGAAGGCATGCACTGCCAGTCCTGCGTCGCCCGTGTGAAACGCGCCCTCGAAAAAACCGAAGGCGTAAAAGTCAACGACGTCCAGATAGGATCGGCTTCTATCGAAACGAACGACGTCGAAGAGGCGCTTAACGCCGTTGCCGATGCCGGCTATGTAGCCGCGCGAAAGTGACGGTGGCCATGGCTACCGAAACGCGAACGATACCTATACGGGGTATGACATGCGCCTCCTGCGTGGGCCACGTGGAAAAGGCGCTCCACAAGCTCCCCGGCATCTCCCAAACAGCGGTGAATCTGCTGTCCAACGAAGCCACGGTCACCTACGACGCGGCCCAAACGAACCCAACCGCCATTGCCGCCGCCATAGAAGACGCCGGCTATACCGTCCCGCAACCGGAAACCGCACTCACCCTCGACGTCCAGGGCATGACCTGCGCAGCCTGCGTCGGCCACGTCGAAAAGGCTCTGCACAAGGTCCCCGGCGTCACCCAGGCCAGCGTTAACCTCCTGGCCAACGAGGCCAGGGTCGCCTTTGACCCGGCGCGTACGAGCCCGGCAGCCCTCATTGCTGCCGTCGAAGATGCCGGCTACCATGCCGCCGTCAACGTCCAAACGAACCCAAGCGAACCCGCCGAACCCGACGGCGAGTACGCCGCCGTCCGCCGCTACGCCTTCATCTCCCTTCTGCTCGGTGCGTTGGCCATGGGCTCCATGCCCTTCGCCGGGCATGACTCGCTTCCCGCCCGCTACGCACAACTCGCCGCCGCCATCTTCGTCATCACCGTTCCTGGCCGCGCCTACTACGTCCGCGCCTTCCAGGGCCTCCGTCACGGCCGTTTCGACATGAGCACCCTCATCGCTGTCGGTACCGGCTCGGCATTCCTCTATTCGCTTGCGGCCAC
>DASTML010000112.1:0-12579 GCA_035714175.1 Bryobacteraceae bacterium
AGCGGAACTTCGAAATCGACCGCAACAACCCCTACCAGGGCAGAATCAAGTTCTTCTGGACCGTCGGCAAAGCCTTTGCCCACAAAGGCGCCGGCTACGTCCCCCTTCACAAAGTCGGCGGCTTCGGTGAGGGCTTCTTCACCTCCTCGGAAGGCGTCCTTCTTCGCAGCCCCAACATTCTCACCGAATCAGACCCCGCCAAAATCACCTGGGCTACCTACCCGGATGGCGAAATCGGCATCCGGGCGCCCAAAGGCGGCGGTCCCATTGCCGAAGAACAGTCGTTCTCGGAACTCAGCGATGGTTCCCTCTTCTGTGTCTTCCGCACCATCGACGGTTACTCAGCCCATACCTACAGCCGCGACGGCGGACGGTCCTGGGAGCCCTCGCGGTACATGCAATATGCCGATGGCCGCCGCATGAAGCACCCCCGCGCCGCCAACTTCGCCTGGCGCGCCCAGAACGGCAAGTTCCTCTATTGGTTCCACAACCACGGCGGACGCTTCATCGCCGAACACCCCAAGCGCCGTACGATCGCTTATGAAGACCGCAACCCCGTCTGGCTCTCCGGCGGCACAGAAGCCGACGGTCCCGCCGGCAAAATCATCCAGTGGGGCCAGCCCGAAATCGTTCTGTATGACGACGATCCTATCATCCGCATGAGCTACCCGGACTTCGTGGAAGACGGCGGCAAATACTACCTCACCGAGACGCAGAAAGACGTCGCCCGCGTCCACGAAATCGATCCCAAATTGCTCGACGGCCTCTGGAACCCGGCGCCCCTCCCCATTCCCACGAATGTCGAGGCGAAACCCTTCTACCAACGTTCTCGGCGCGCCGACCACGGCAAGGAAGACCTGCGTACCGGCTTTTCCATCGATCTCTGGGTGAACCTCGCCGATGGCCGGCCCGGCCAGAGGCTGCTTGCCGCCCCGGGCCTCTCGCTCCAGACTACTGAAAATGGTGCGGTTACGCTCACCCTTACCGATGGCCGCACCGTCAACTCCTGGTCTTCGGACCCCGGTACGGTCGCGCCCGGCAAGCCCCAGCACATCGTCGCTATCATCGACGGCGGACCCAAAATCATCACCTTTGTCACGAATGGCCAGTTAAACGATGGCGGCAGGGACCGGCAGTTCGGTTGGGGCCGTTTCAGCCCCAACTTATCCCGAATCACTGGCTTATCGGAGCTGAAAACCGGCACGGGCGTGCAAAAAGTACGTACCTACGACCGTTATCTACGCACTGCGGAGGCCATCGCGCTCTTCAAAGCTGGCCTATAATTCGGCGGCAATCAATCGGGGGCCTTTTTCGCGCATCGCGGCGCCAAACTGCGCGGTAAATTCGACAATGGTACTCGCTTTTGTTCCCGGAACTCCCATGGAACCAGCGAGTTGCACGAAATCCAGTTCGGGACGGCCAATGTCCACCATATCATTGGCCTTTACGCCAAATCCGTTGGCCCCCGTGCGCCGCATCTCGATATCGAGAATTTCGTAGCGGTGGTTCACAAAGACGACCGTCACCACATCCAGGCCCTCGCGCGCCATGGTCCAGAGGGATTGCGGCGTGTAGAAGGCGCTCCCATCTCCTTCTAATACAACGACTTTCCGGTCCGGGCAGGCGATGGCCGCCCCGACCGCCACCGGCATTCCCTGTCCGATAGACCCGCCCGTAACCGGCAGATAGTCGAAACGTTTGGCGGAGGCGAGCCGGGCCAGGACCGGCGGTCCGGAGGAAACCATTTCATCGGAAACGATCGCATCTTCCGGCAACAGTGCGGCGATCACAGCTCCCACGGCATCGAGAGTCAACGGTCCGTCGCCGGCTGGTAGACTGGCCTCTGGTTTATCAATAAAATCATAGATTTCCGGAAGTTGTAAACGGTCGGCGAGCGCGGCCAGAGCCCCTGTGCCGTCCTCTTCCAGACCGGCTAAAGTCGCCACGCGACAACTCTCCGGAGCCAGATAGCTGGCCTCGTCCGGATAGCCGAAGAACGAGACCGGCGCTTTCGCTTCCACGAGGATAAGTTCTTTACAACCAGCGAGTTGTGCTTGGGCGGGGGCCGGGAAATAGGCGATGCGCTCGGGTTGAAACCGGCCTCGGCCGGTTTCAACCCGAGCCGCGTTTCGGTCGGCATAGATCCGGTATCCGGCGGCGGCGAACCGGGCGGCGAGCAGTAACCCTTTTCCCATCAATGTGCTGCCGCCCAAAATGAAACCAACGCTGTCGGTTCCAATGTCCGGCAATTGGGCAGGGAGCGGCGGCGGGACCGGGGGTGGGGCGGCCTCAACAGGACCGCTTTCCGACCACGAAAAATCGGCTGGAATGATGAGCGTTGCGATCTGCCCTGGGTAGGCACGGGCGGCGGCGATGGCCTCCGCGGCGGCGCTACCCATGTCAAAAGTGCGCTCTAAACGCGCTATTTTTGTGCTTACAGGGCGCGAAAATGCGTCAATATCGGCGCTTAATGGCGCATCAAAACGCATGTGTTGCGTCGAATGTTCCCCCACAAGGCTCACAATCGGGCTTCGCGCCTTCCTGGCATTGTGAAAATTCGCTAACCCATTGGCGAGTCCCGGCCCCAGGTGCAGGAGCGTGGCTGCCGGCTTCCGGGCCATGCGGGCATACCCGTCCGCCGCACCGGAGCAGACGCCCTCAAACAGACACAATATGCCCCGCATCTCCGGCACCCGGTCCAGCGCGGCCACGAAGTGCATCTCCGAAGTACCGGGGTTCATAAAGCAGACCTCGACGCCGGAAGCGGCCAAGGTCCGCAGCAAACACTCTCCGCCGGTCATCCGTCTACAGCTTCACCTTTCCGGTGGCCGCATCCCAGGAGGCGCGGGTCTTGTGGCGATAGGCCAAGTTGCAGAGATGAGCCGCGGAGGCGGCGTAGTGCCCTTCCTCGGCGTTTTCGCGGCTCGGCTTGTTGTTCACGATCGAGTCGATGAAAAACCAGTTGTGGATTTGGCCGCGTTCGACGGGGATCTCTTTCGGTTCTGGGCGCGGGGCGCGCTTTTCGCCGGCGTATTTGGCGAGGTACTCGTCACGCATTTTCTTTGGAAAATTCAGGCTGCCGTAGGCCTGGGCCTCACCGGATTTCGGTTCCGGGATCAGCGTCAAGCGGGAGTACTCCACTTGGAGCGTTCCCTCATCCCCATAGATAAAAATGCCGCGCGGCTGCAGGCCATTAGCCTGATTCACATAGACGTCCACGATGAACCCTTCGCCGTATTCGATGAGCGAATTCATGACATCAGGAACGGTCCGGCCGTCCTTCCACTTGTAGGTTCCGCCGGCTGAGACGGCCGCCACGGGCGCTTTAGCGTTCATAATTTCGTGCATCTGGGTGAATTGGTGCACGAAGAGATCGGCGGCGACACCACCGGAGAAGTCCCAGAACCGGCGCCATTGAAAGACAACTTTGGGATCAAAGGGACGTTTGGCTGCCTTGCCCAGCCACGTGGGCCAGTCGATGGTTGTTTCGCTGGCATCAGGCGGCACCGGGTACTCCCAGGCGCCTTCGGCCGAATTTCGATGGTTGGCCATGCGGATCATATTCACCTTACCGAGAGCCCCGGAGGCGACCAGTTCCCGCGCTTTTGCCGTCAGCGCGCTCGTCTTGGCCTGGCTGCCGACCTGCAACACTTTGCCAGACCGTTTGGCGGCGGCCATAATACGCGGTCCTTCCGCAATGGACCACGTCATGGGTTTTTCGATATAGACGTGTTTACCCGCCGAAAGGGAGTCGAGGACCAGTTTCTCGTGCCAGTGGTCCGGCGTGGCGATGACAACGGCGTCGACATCCTTGTTGTCCAATACGGCGCGGTAGTCGCGAACCGCCTGTATGCCTTCTCCGAGTTGCTCTTTGGCGCGTTCCCGGCAGCCGTCGTACAGATCGGCAACGGCGACTCCTTTGGCGCCGGGCACTTCCAGAAACTCGTCAATGAGTTGCTTTCCGCGAATGCCGCTTCCGATAAAGCCCAACCGGACGCTATCTTTGGGAGCTTGCGCCGCGGCGGGGGCGGCCGCGCTCAAGGTGTAGAGGAAGGTGCGGCGAGTAGCAGACATGCTCTCTCAGGGTAACCTGGATCCGGCTCCGGGTAGACGATGGGACTCACGCCGGGATGCCCATCCACCAACTCCGCCTTCAAAACAGCGGCCTGGTGATTGTAGGGCGCTGGACGGTAGTGCGGCACCACGGTTTTTCCGGTATCCGGATCGGATCGCTCCCGCAATTCCGCGACCGTTAAAGTACGCAAGGGATCGCGCCCATACATCTCGATCTCCGTGGAGCGGAGAACGCGGGGACGGCGCACCGATGCGAATAGCCGGTTGTACATGGGGGGGACACATGCCGGCGAGAAGCCGGTAGAACCAACAGGAACGGCGGACGTCGTAGGCGCAATCGGAGCGCGAAAAATCTACTGGAAGACGATGTCGGTCTTTTTCGATTCGATCTTTTCCGGATCCATGCCGGGGGCCTTCTTGAGTTCGGAGAAGGTCTTTACTTTGCCCACCTTATCCCGGTAGGCCAGGAAAGCGGCGGCCGCAGTGCGCCGCATGCTGAGACGGCTCTCCAATTCAATCGCTGTAGCGGTATTTACGTTCAGAGGCTGCATGGCATCCGCGGGATAGTGCTTCGCGAGATAGTCGACGATGATAGCCAAGTCAGACTGCGAGGCTTTCATGCCGAAACCCACCATCTTGGTCAGCGTTCCATTCCAGCCGTCTTTGTCCTGCCGGAGGGAAACCGACCGTTCCACCTCATGACATCCCTTGCAGACGCGTGCGGTTTCGGCCATTCCCGGTCCATCGGGCAGTTGTGCCATCAGCGCGCCGCTCACCGCGGCCATCCACAATACGAAACGCATATGTTTATCCTATCCGTTGCGAGTTCTCGCGGACTAGTGCTCCATCGGGAAACCGAAGGCGTATTGCGTGCCGTCCGCAGTGCTAAGGTAGACACGTCCTCCGCCGGCGGCCAAACCGCCAGACGTAATGTAGGACGCGATAGCAGTACCGCTGTTCCACAATTCTTTGCCGGTAGCGCCTTCGATGGCATAGAGCGCGGCGCGAGAGCCGCCGGCATTGCCCGCGGCCGCGGCGAATACGATTCCATTAATGATGGAAGGCGTGAGCGGGTTCACCATGGCACGCGAAGTCCAGCCGGATTGAAAAGCAACCGATCCGTTCGACTCAACCAACTTTAACGCTGTGACGCCGGCTCCGGTGGGAACGAGAATCCAGCGAACCTTGCTTTCATCCACCCAGCTTGCTAACGCGCCGGGGGCAAATCCGGACTTCACCACCGCCTCGCTCTTGGCGACCGCCGTCATCCCTTCGGCATTGACGACGTGAACGCGGCCATCAGCGGTGGTGGCTGCCACGAAGTTCTTTCCATTGAAATCGAAAACAACGGGAGATGAGGTAAAAGCACTCGCGCCTGCCTCATAAGAACCCTTCTGCTCCAGCGTCTTTTCCGCAAGGGCGTAGAGTCCCGATCCGCTGGCCGCGTACAGGTCTCCCTCCGGCCCGACCGCAAAACCATTCACCCCTTCGACATTCTTTCCAGGCGCTTTCCAATGCGACACTTTCTGGGATTCGATTTCGATGGCCCACAGTCCATTTTCGACACCGTTGCAACCGTTGACCGTGGCGATATAGGAGACGCCGTCAAATGTGGTTAAGCCCTGCGCATTGGCGCCGGCAGGAATGAAACGGAGCGGGACTTTGGGCTCTTCGCCGTTGGAGACATACATCTGGTGCAACTGGCCGTCTCCGGTAACCGCATTAACGTACAAGGGCGTACGTGCAAACGGGTTGGGGGGCGTAGCCGTGCGTCGGGCCGGTTTGACGGGAGCCGGGGGGGGCGGCGGTGCGGACGGGCGGGGGGCTATGGCCGCTTTAAGAGTTACCGCGCCTTCAAAGGGCTCTCCCACGCCGGAGCGCGCCGGGTTGGAACGGCCGGCCCGTCCTGCCCCGGCCAGCGGATAGGGTACCTGTGTCGGGCGGGTAATCGTAGAGGTCATGCCTCCGGGACAGGCGGCGGTACCGGCGGCAGCGCTTGCTGTTCCCGCGCCATTTTGCCACTCCAGGCGCGCCAGATCGGTATCGACGCCAATTGTCGTGTCGCCGCTGCCCCCGAAGAACCCGAGGGTGCGGAAACCGCGGTAGCTGATGTAGAAATCCAGCAACGCCGGCGGCGTGAGAGACCGGCCGTGCCGCGGGGTATTTTTGAGTTTCATCTTCCAGACCATTTCGAATCCGGGTTTGCGCATGGTCTGTTCGGAAATTTTGCCGTCAAACCGGAGCCAGTAGGAACGTTGGACGTCGTTGCCGACAGTCATCCAGTCGTTGGCTCCGCGTTGGGCATGCAGCACCGAAAACGTTACCAAGGCACACGTAGCCGTTACGAAAGGGCGCGAAAAACGGGGCATCAATAAGACTCCTCTGCCGGTCATGGCTGAACAACGATCATATACCCAAATCTTGCCGTTCCGCGAGTGCCGTTTCTGGGAATCCCGGCCGGGGTTCATCTTTCGGAAAGCCCGTATTTGTTATATAGTAATCGGTTCCAAGCCTGGAAAGCCGAACCATGAACAGCATTCGATTTACCGCCGCTTCCGCAGTACTTCTTGCCGGTTTGGCCGCGCCCGCGGCCGACTGGTTGACCGACGGCGGTGATCCGCAGCGGAACAACTGGCAGAAGGACGAAAAGCTTCTGAGCGTTTCTACCGTCAAGGACATCAAACTCCTGTGGCGGATTCATTTCGACAATGAAACGCGCGCCATGCATAATCTTCTGCCGCCGCTGGTTATCGGGAGCGTTAACACAGACGGCGGGCCGAAACAGCTCGTCATCCAGGCGGGTGTTTCCGATAACGTCTACGCCGTGGACGCAGCTACGGGCAAGCAGGTTTGGCACACGCACTTCGACAGCAGCTATAAGGAACCGCAGGGCAGCCGGGGTCCTTCCGTTCTCTGTCCTGGGGGCATGACGGCCAATGTGACCATTGGACCGGGAGGAGCACCGGGCAAATACACCATTTATGCCGCTTCCTGGGACGGTAAACTGCACCAGTTGGACGCCGCTACCGGCAAACATATAACGGAGCCGAACAAGTTCATGCCGCCGAACGGCAAGCCGTATGCCATGAACCTATGGAAGAACGTGGTTTACACGCATTCGGCACAGGGATGCGGCGGCAATCCGAATGTCGCCTACGCTTACGACCTAGCCACGAACCGCGTGGGAAGCTGGGGCCCGGCGGGCGGCGGCATGTGGGGCCGCTCCGGACCAGCCATCAGCGCGGTACATGACACGATGTATACGGGAACCGGCGACGGGCGTTGGGATCCCGAGAACGGCGTGTATGGAAACGGCATGATCGGCGTGCGGCAGAACCCGAAGACCAAGGCTTTGGATTTGGTGGACTATTACGGACCGTCCAACGCGGAGTGGCTGGTGAAGCGCGACCTGGACATGCAGGTGACTCCCACCATCTTCAACTACAAGGGCAAAGAGTACATGGTGGACGCGAGCAAGGAGTGCCGCCTTTATTTCATGGACACGGAATCCATTGGCGGCGACGACCATCGCACACCGCTGCAACGTACGCCGCTGATTTGCAATGAGATGGTGGACTTTGCCGAGGCCGGCATCTGGGGATCGTTGACCAGTTGGGAAGACAGCAAGAAGACGCGCTGGGTTCTGACGCCGTTCTGGGGACCGAAGCACTCCAAGTTCAAAGCGCCGATTGAAAATGGAGTGGTGAAGAAGGGCGCGGTTGCGGCGTTTAAAGTGGTTGACGGAAAGAACGGAAAGCCGCAGTTGGATCCCGTCTGGATCTCCCGCGATATGGACCAAGCAGAACCGCCGGTGATCGCCAATGGCGTGGTATTCGGCTACGGGAGCGGCGAGAACACGGCGCAGGCCTTCCCCGACGTGGGATTGGACTTCCGCATGGAACGCCGGATTCCCAAATCGACCCATGCTGTCCTGTTCGCACTGGACGCGCAGACCGGCCGCGAGTTGTGGAACAGCGGCAAGCAGATTGAGAAGTGGAACCACTGGAGCGGGATCGCGGTTGCGAACGGCAAAATCTACATCAACACGTTCGACGGCGATCTGTATTGTTTCGGATTGCCGCAATGAACGTGAGCTGGGTCCTACTGGGATTGACCTTGGCGGCCTCCGCGGCTGCGCAGGGCGCGGCGGGAACCATCGAGGAAGAAAACGCCGCTTACTTGCGATTGTTGAGCGATTGGGGGAAGTTGACGCAGTACGGCAGCGAGAATGCCGAGCTGCGCCCTCCCGCACCTGGCGTCAATCGCGTGGTTTTTTTCGGCGACGACGTTATTGAAAAATGGGACAACTTCTTCCCTGGTAAACCGTACCTGAACCGGGGCATTACGCACCAAGCGACCCCCCAGATGTTGGTCCGGTTCCGGCAGGACGTCATCGCGCTGCAACCTAAGGTAGTGGTCATTCTCGGCGGAACCAATGACTTGGCAGGTTACGCCGGGCCAGCCACCGAAGGGACCATTGCCGACAACATTATGACGATGACCGAATTGGCCCAATTGCACGGCATTCAGGTCATCCTGGCTTCCGTCACACCGATCTGCGACTGCAAAACGATCCTGTCCGCGCGTCGGCCGCAAGGCAAGATTATTGGCCTGAACGGGTGGATCAAGGGCTATGCCGCGAAGAAAGGGGCCATCTATGCGGACTTATACTCTGTGTTGGCTCAGGGAAGGAATTTCCGGCAGGACTTGACCGTCGATGGGTTGATTCCTAACGCCGCGGGATACGCTTTGCTTGCTCCCGTCATGGAAAAGGCAATCACGGCTGCCCTAAGCCTTCGCTAGATCGGCGTCTTGCAGCGACGCCGGCTTAACCGGCAAACATTGGCATGCCTCCGTAAGCCTCCGCTCGTTTGGAGAGCGGAGGACCGGTACGGAATTCCCGCCTACTCTTGCGCGGGCGGCGTCTGCGGCACGACGGCGTAGGTGGCGGTGAGCGCCACGGTCACGGTGGCTCCACTGGGCGTGACAGCGGGGGTGGAGAGAGTCACGACGTCGCCGAGATTGACGTGCATCGCAGCGGCAAGCAATCCAGCCTTTCGCTTGGCCTTGTCCAATAGCGCCGGCATGGCGAGTTCCAGGGCCGAAGCCAGTTCGTCGTCATTGGGAACCTGCGCACTGGACCAGCCGAGGCCCTGTGTTTGCGAGTTGCTGAGATTGCGCTGCACGGTGAGGAGTTTGTCGCGGACAGCGCCGAAATCACCGCTGGCGACCGGGAGCGTAAAGCTGTAGGTGGTGAGCAGATAGCCCTGGCTGATCGCCACCGAAACGTCAGTGAGATGAGACGAGTTCACACCGACCGAAGAAAGCACGCCGGCGGCGGAATCGACGGTGGAATTCAGGCTTGCATCGACGAGTTGAATCTGAAAAACAGCGGTACTGGTGGTGATCTGTTGTTGATGGGAGACGCTGGCGGTGACGGTGTTGGGCTGCTGGGCGAACAGGCCCGCCGCCGCAGCCAGGAGGAGCAGAGTGTTGCGCATGCCTCTGATTCTAGCGCCGGGGCGAGTTGTGTTTTGGCGAGAGAGCGTATTTAAAAGAACAAACCGTGCGGGTTGCTTCTTGTAGAGTCCGGCGCAACTGTCATCGAGAAATTTGCAGGACTGAGCTACCCTGTTAAGGTGCGATTCATCCTCTTGCTGGCTGCATGGCCGCTATTGCATGCCGCAACGGAGCCTCCGCTCCGGTGCTACGTGGCTGATTTGGGCGCACATGCGGTGACCATTGCGTGGGGTAAGGCATCGGGAACTACGCGCAATACGATTGGCAAAGGCGCCGAAAGTTCCGGGGCCGCGGAGTTGCAAATCGACGGCAAGACGCTGCGCACAACGGCGAGTTGGCTGCGCGTGGAAGGATTGCGTCCAGATACGGTGTATTCGTATTCGCTGAAAGTGGGCGGCGCGGAGGTGGCGGCGGCCTCCGTACGGACGTGGCCGGAGAAGGCATCGTCGCTGACATTTTTTGTCTTGGGCGATTTCGGGAACGGGTCGCGAATACAGTACGCCATAGCGGCGCGGATGGAAGCGGAACGCGTGCGCCGGGAGCAGGCCGGGCAACCAGTACGCTTCGTGGTGGCGGGTGGAGACAACATCTACGGGAAGTTGAGTTCGGGAGGGTCGGCTGACCGCGACTGGGAGCGAAAGTTTTTTGCGCCATATCAGAAAACACTCCACGCGGTGCCGTTCAAGGCCGTGTTGGGCAATCATGACGGGAACGAGTCCGAGGCAACGAAGGACTTGGCGGCGTGCCTGGATAACTTCTTCATGCCGGACCGTTGGTACCGCTTTACCTTTGGCGATTTCGCTGAGTTCCTGGCTTTGGATTCCACGAAGAATCAACCCGAAGGCAGGCCGGCTCCGGTGTTTTTACCCGACGGCGAACAATCACGGTGGTTGGAAACAGTGCTGGCGGAACGCCCGCTGCCGTGGCGGATTGTGATTATGCATCACCCGATGTTTACAGCGGGTCCGAATCACGCGCCGTTCCTGGAGGCGGCGCCGCATTGGTTTGCGATGATGAAGCGGTCGGGCGTACAGGCGGTATTCGCCGGACACGAACACAATTTGCAGGTATCCGAGCGGAACGAAGCGACGGGAGAGATCCAGTTCTTCGTCTCCGGAGCAGGCGGCGAACTCCGTGCCTCCGACGTTCGCAAAAAGATGGCGCCCCGTCATATCGCGCTATGGAGCAATCAGAACCACTTTCTGGCCGTCACGGTGACGGACAAAGAGATGGTCGTGGAACCGATCGGCATAGAGCCGGTCCAGTTACGAAATCCGGCCGGCGCCTCCGTGCCCGGCCCGGTGCGATTCCGGTCGCACAGATAGGTCCTTACATTGTCGTTTTTATCCGTAGATACCCAAATCCGCCGTGGGATGAGCGCCGTGTTGTGGGCGGCGCTACTGGCAGCCGCGGCTCCGGCGCAGGAACCGGCTACGCGCGCCGAGGCCATTGAAAAAGAACGCGAGGCCAAGGCCGCGACGCTGGCTCCTGACGAGGTTTCGCCGGCCGAACGCCGGCTGCGCGCGTTCAAGGACGGAAAATACCTGGAGCGGTTCGCCGCCGGATACAACGGGTTGCGCGTGAAAGTGGGCAACATGGTGACGGGCGGCGGGTTTGCCATTGGCCCGGAATATTTCCGGGAAGACCTGTTGCGCGGCCAGTTGACGGCGCGCGCGTCGGCGCAGATCTCAACCCGGGCCTACCAGAAGTATGAGGCGCAGGCGATACTGCCCCACTTGGCGAACCGGAAAGTATCGTTGGAAGGCTTTGCGTCGTACCGCAACTACTCTTCGCTGCAGTATTACGGGACCGGGCCGGACCGTCCGAAGGATCTGCGCACCAATTACCGGCTGGAAGATACGTCGGTGGACGGCATTCTGGCAGTAGAGCCCGTAAAGGGCGTGAAGTTCGGCGGATCGCTGGGTTATTTATGGACGAATGTTGGGCCCGGCAAGGACCAGCGGTTCTCATCCGCCGAGCAGATATTCACGCCCGCCCAGTCACCCGGCATCGACCGGCAGACAAATTTCCTGCGGAATGGATTTTTCGCCCAGTACGACTATCGAGATAATCCGCTGGGCATGGCTAAGACGGGCGGCAACTACGTGGTGCAGTACTCCTGGTTCCACGACGAAAAGCTCGAACGGTTCGGCTTTCGGCGCCTGGATATGGAGCTCCAGCAGTTCCTGCCGATTCTCAACAAAACCCGCGTGATTGCCCTGCGCGCCAAGACGACTCTGACGGATACGGATCGCAACGAGCAGATCCCGTTCTACCTCCAACCCATTCTGGGCGGGTCGGACGATCTGCGCGGGTACCGGTTTTTCCGGTTTAGCGACCGGAACATGATGGTGATGAACGCGGAGTATCGCTGGGAGATTTTCAGCGGGCTGGATGGCGCGTTGTTTGTCGATGCCGGTAAGGTGTTTCCGCGACGCGGCATGCTGAACTTCAGCGAATTGAAGACATCGGGCGGAGTGGGTCTGCGGTTCAACGCCCGGAACGCAACGTTCATTCGTCTGGACGCCGGCTTCAGCTCCGAAGGTTTTCAACTCTGGATCAAGTTCAACGACGTATTTCTCTCCCGCCGTTACGGCACCACGACAGGACAACCGGTTTACTAACTCCCATGAAACGCCTGACCCTTCTCCTCCTGCTCTCACTTGCGGCGTTTTCGCAACGGAAGTTCTATCCGGACGACCCGTTGGACCGGGAACCGACGCCGCGGAATGTCGACAAGGCGCTCAACCGCAAGCTGAGCGACTACTACGACCTTTTCTCGCATATCTTCGGTCACGTGGGCGAACGGCAACCGGTGAACGGCCCGCCAATTCCGGCCCGCGCAGTGAACACGCTTGGTGAACCTATGGACGGCGCCTGGTACGAAAAGCGGCATTACTACCGGCGCATGACCCCGGAACAGTTGAAGCGCGGACCCGGCAATACGAACCCGCCGGCTGGACAGAAGTGGACCGTGGTGGGGGC
>DASTML010000113.1:0-5463 GCA_035714175.1 Bryobacteraceae bacterium
GAAGGAACTGGATGATCTTTTTCTGGAAAAGACTCCGCCGCGACCGGCGGAGTGGCCGTTCGGGTATAGCGTAGACGAATTACAGTGGATCTTCCGGGAGGAACTGATGCCAACCTACGGAAAGTCCATAGAAGCCTACGCCAAACACAGTCCGGGCCTCTATCCCCTTCGGTGGGAGGTAGAGGCCCGGTGGTTAGAGTGGATTGCGATTACTCGCTGAGGTGGAAGTTGGCCACAAACGCACTGGCCTTTTCCGGACTGGACCACTTGGTACCCAGCGCGTCGCCCTTGTAGTTGTGGGCGAGAGCGTAAGCGGGCATAGCGTGGTCGACGGCCGTCAATGGCGGATACCATACGCCTTCATGCGAGCAGACCTGATCGGCCTTGCGAATACCGCGCGTCTGAATAGCGGCGATGGCGCCGGCTTCCAGTTTGGCCGTGGCGGTGTGGACATTATTGTCCTCCACGGTGAGAGTGACAGGTTTATAGTCGATGCGAACCACATCGCTCAGCAGGTCATTGCTCATGCGCTGCGCAAACGACTTGAGGGCCATCCGTTGTTCGGGAGACGCCTTTTCGTCAATGATGAGTACCGACTTCACTGGGTAGGCCGTATGGTGTACGTCTCCCAGGGTAGCGGAGGCCTTGACGACCCCTACCACTCCGAGCCCGTCCAGGCTAACGCCTTCCCAGGAGCCTTTTTCGATCTTCCAACCCATTACCGCCAAGTTGCCGGCCATTTCCACTTCTGAATTCGCGAAGCACGGGCCGACAAAAACGTCCGCTGAACGAGCTTCGACGTACGTTCCGCGAAGTTGTTTCGAGGGGAACCCCGCAGCGAAAAGAGCGGACGCGCCACAGAGCACCAGGAGTAAGTTCTTCATTCGAGTCTCCTTTAGGGTTAGAGTGCCTTATAGCACTTCCGAGTTTCGTTACATTCATACTCGTCCGCGATCTTGGAATCGGGTCCGAGACAATTCTGCGTCCGGTGACACCAGAATGCACGATCATTGCCATGCGGGACTTTGGGATCCCACATGGCATCGATAAACATGCCCTTCCATCGGAGGTTATCACAACGGTCATCGTCGGGCCGGGTAAGGCCTGCGCGTTCCATGGACAGAATCCTCCCTTATGCTTTGATGCCGGCGGCGGCCAGGAGGGCTCGCTTGACGGCGACTTTTGTGAGTTGCACTTTGTAACGATTGCCGCTGAGCGGAGTGGCGTTCGCGACGGCGGCTTCTCCGGCCGCTTCCGCGGTGGCTACCGAGATCGACTTGCCGACCAACATCTTTTCAGCCTGGGAGGCCCGCCAGATGACGGGGGCCACATGGCCGAGAGCGATGGATGCCGAAGTGATGGTGGAACCGTTCATCCGCAATGCAACACTGGCAGCTGCAAGGGGCCAATCCACCAGTTCCCGCTGCCGCACCTCATAGGTCGCGTTCTTGGTGCTAGGGACGGGGATGAGCACGTCGGAGACGATTTCATTCGGCTTCAGGTCTGTTTCCCGCTGGCCGTCCGCAGAGGGGGCCACGAAGAATTTTTCGACTGGAACCGAACGATTGCCCGAGGGGCCGGCGATGGTGACCGTGGCTCCGAGCGCTACGAGCGCCGGGCCTAACGTGGATGCGCTGACGAAGTAGGCAGGGCCATTGGAGAAGATGGCATGGAACTTATTTTCTCCCGTGGGCACGAGCGCTTCGCCGTTGGGACCTTTGGCAAGGAGCCCAAAGCCGCGGCGGAAGTACCAGCAGCGCGGCCGCTGGCAGAGGTCGCCGCCCACGGTGCCCATGTTGCGCAGTTGCGGGCTGGTGACGCCCAGGGCCGCCTGGACCAGAGCCGGGTAGGAGGAGCGAACGGCCGCATTGGAGGTCAGTTCGTCGAGGGTGACGGTAGCGCCGATGCGGAAGTGCCCGCCCTTGCGCGCGATGCCGCCGAGTTCCTTGATGCCCTTGATGTTGACGACGCGTTTCGGGGACTGGACATAGTCCTTCATGATGCTGAGAAGGTCCGTGCCGCCGGCAAGGACCGCCGCATCTTCCCATGAGGCGCCGAGGGCGGCAAAGGCTTCTTTGAGGGTGGCCGGGTTGGCGTATTCAAAGCTCTGCATATTATGCGTACCTCTTGTTGCCGAGCGCGTTCAAAACGCGGTCAGCGGTGACGGGGACCATGGGGACGCGGACACCGAGGGCGTTATAGACCGCGTTGGCGATTGCCGCGGTACCGCCGATGGCGCAGGGTTCACCGAGGCCGATGACGCCGCGCTTGTCGTGCGTTTCCTGGATGTCCATGTGGACGACGATTTCGCCGATGTCAGGCAGTCCGGCGAGCTTGTAGAACTCCATGTCGGGGTTCAGGACGCGACCGGTGATGGAATCGACGACGCGCTCTTCGTAGAGAGCCGAACATATGCTCATGATGCAGGCGCCGAAGACCTGGCTTTCGGCCGTCTTCGGATTGACGACCAAGCCGCAGTCCTGTACGGCTACCATCTTGCGCATGCGGACGATGCCGGTTTCGGTATCGACTTCCACTTCGGCCATCTGCACGCCCGCAGCGCCGAGGGTATTGAGGCCTTCGCGCGCGGCCTGGGCCGGGACGTTTTCGCCCATTTCTTCAATCGGCGAGGGGCCCATCTTCTGCGCGGCCTGTTTCCAAGACATCGCTTTATTCGGGTTGCCTTTCACCTGGATGCGGCTATCGACGGCTTCCAACTGGTCCGGCGGAACCCCCAAAGAGGGGGCAACCTTCTCGAACAGTTTTTCCAGCGCGTTGATGGCTGCCTTGCGCGATGAGGTGCTGACGCCGCCAATGGTGGTGGAACCGCCGGAAGGGCCAGAGGCTGGATAGCTGTTTTTGCCGACCTTGGTCCGGATGGCGCTCATCGGCAGGCCGAGCGATTCCGCAACGACCATGGTGATGCAAGTGCGGGTACCGGTTCCGATATCCTGCGAACCGAGTTCAACTTCGACGGAGCCATCGGGCTGAATGGTGACCTTCGCTTTGGAGGCATGGCCACCGCCGCCCCAGGTGGCAACGCCGATGCCGACGCCGCGACGGATGGTCCCTTTCCCTTCGCCCGGGGCGTGGTACTTGCTCTTCCAGTCGATCAGTTCCGCCGCCTTGTTGAGCTGGTCCTGATAAGTGGCGGCGCGCAGCGTGAGACCCGCGTTCTTCTGCATGAGCGCCAACGGGTCCATGTTCAGCTTGGCTGCCAGGTCCGTGAGCGCCGAGCAGGTGAGGAATGCCGCCTGCGGATGGTTGGGAGCACGCCAAGCGCGCTGCGGCCCGGTGTTGAGCGATACAGCGGCGTGGTTGTTCCGGCGATTGGGAATATTGACAAAGACGTACGGAATGGGCGCCATGCCGCCGCCTCCGAAACCGCCGGAGGACCAGGAGTCGGATTGCCAACTGACGATTGTTCCGTCGGACTTGGCTCCGATTTTGATCTTGGCGTAGTGAGACGGGCGCACGCCGGCGATGGTCAGTTCCGTGGCGCGATCGAGAAACAGCTTCACTGGCCGGCCGCCAGAAGCCTTGGACAGATGCGCCGCTTCCGCGCCCCAGGAATCGGGCGGGAACTTGGAACCGAAGCCTCCGCCCATATAGTCGCAGGTGACGTTGATCTGGGTGGCAGGGACGTTGATGAGGGTCGCCAACTGGGCGGCAACGGTGGAGACGGCTTGGGTGGAGGGCCAGAAGTCGATCTGGTCTCCTTTCCAGGCGATCACTTGGCCGTGCGGCTCCAAACAGCAGTGCGTAATGACCGGGATGCCGTACTCGCCATCCAGTTTTACGTCGGCCGCGGCATATGCCTGATCCGGGTCGCCCGTGATCTGTTCGCCGGCGGCCTTGGCGCGCGTGCCGACCTTGGCCAGATTTTCGTCGCGCACGACGTGCGGCAGGACTTCCCAATCTACCTTGATGGCGCGAACGGCATCGCGGGCCACTTCTTCACTGGTTGCAGAAACTACAGCAATCTCCGCGCCGGCCCATTGGACTTCGGCCCCGGCCTGCACGAAGGTGCGAACCGCGGTTACGCCGGGCATGGCTTTGGCCGCGTCGATATCGATGCTGCGGATCTTGGCGTGAGCGTGCGGCGAAGTCAACATGACCGCATGCAGGAGGCCGGGCGGGTTGAGGTCGCTGGGGTACTTGGCGCGGCCGGCAGACTTGACCGGACCATCCAGGCGGCTGATGCGCTGGCCCATGATTTTGCGTTTGTTCATGGGCGGCCATTTGTACTCAGGCATTGGAACCTCCCTTGTAGTTCTTTGCCGCTTCGAGCACAGCGGCACGAACGCCCACATAGGTGCCGCAGCGGCAAATATTGCCCGCGAGACCTTTTTCCACCTGTTCTTGCGTTGGGTTCGGGTGTTTGTCCAAGAAACCCTTTGCAGCCATGACGAAGCCCGGCGTGCAGTATCCGCACTGTTGGGCGTCGTTGTTCACAAATGCCGCCGAAACCGGGTGCAACTGGCCTTCGGGCGCTATGCCTTCGATCGTCTGGATGTTCTTGCCGACGGCATCGACGGCGAGCATGGTGCAGCCGTAGACGATTTTGCCGCCGACGCTGACGGTGCAGGCGCCGCAAGTGCCACGGTCACAGACGCGCTTGGCTCCGGTAAGGTCCATCCTGTTGCGCAGGGCGTCGAGCAGCGTCGTGCGGGTTTCGACTTTCACAGAGCGCTTACGGCCATTGACGTCGAGCGTGATTTCGACTTCGCCAGATAGTATTTTGGGGGCTGCTTGGGCTTGCGCCTCGGGTTCGAGCACGCCTGCGCCAACCGCGCCGGTTCCAATGCCGGCTCCCTGGAGCCAGGAGCGGCGGGAGAAGCCGGATTTGGCTCGCTTGTCCTTCTCAGAGTCATTCGTGGAACTCACCGGGACACCATCCTTTCTTATCTATTTGTCGCCTGTTGCAGGCCGGGTTTCTTGCTGCTCTAGTGTATTACAAAGGAGGCTGGCAAAGTGCCGTGTTTTGTTGGATATGTCTTGTTTAAATGGCGCTGTTATTTAAGAGTACGTTTGCTCTCCGCCTTCCATGAACGGTCGCAATCTAGCCCGGGGGAGAGTCTGGGAAATCCCGGTCGACTTCATCGGCGCTGGCTGGAACCGTGGGTTGTGCGTGTGTTGGCACGACGGCGGGCAGATTCGGCCGCGGTGGGACCCTGCCGGGAGATCTGCGTTTGGAAGTGCTTTGTTTGCAACGAATGGTGGGACCCTGCGCGAGATTTTCGATGGGATCGAGGGTTGCAGGGTACTGCCGAGTGACGCGGGCGGACGTGGTTGCGGCGGTGGGACCCTGCCGGGAGATCTGAGTTTGCAAGTGCTGTGTTTGCAACGAATGGTGGGACCCTGCTCGAGATTTTCGATGTAATCGAGGGTTGCAGGGAACTGCCGCGCGACTCGGGCGGACATGGCGGCGGGGTACTTTCCATTGGAGAGTAGACAGGGTTA
>DASTML010000114.1:0-18276 GCA_035714175.1 Bryobacteraceae bacterium
CGGTGCGTACCGGCGCCAAGTTCCCGCGCGTCTGCTTCCACCGAAACCAGTCCGCCCACCCCAACGTTCCGTTTCTCCGCCTTCAGCCACCCCGCGGCCGGGTCCGTGGCAATCGTATACGCGGCCCCGGCCGGCTCGATTTGTACGCCAGCCAGTGTCACTCGCGCCGCGCCTTTTTCAAACGAATATTGAAGCGAAGAGGGATGCGCTGTCTCCGGTTTGGGAGCTTCCGGCGGACTGTAGTAACTCAAACTGACGGGGAAACGTAGCGTCTGGTCCTGCCCCTCCACCACAATTTGGGCCGAATATCCCCCCGGCGCCAGCCCAGCCGCATTCATCAGGTACGGAATCTCGAAAGGCGTCGTGCCGCTATTCCGCGACAACTGGAGCCAACCCGGATTCCCGCCCATTTCGATGCGCACCGTCACTGGAACCGGCGCGCCGCTGCTTTCCACACGGATTGTTCCATTCGCGGTCGTGGACCCGCCCGGCGTCAACGAGAAATTGCCGTTGGCCGGATCGGCGATCAGGCGAAGCGAGGGCCCCGCGAAAATGCGCAGACGCACAGGCAGAACAGCCGCCTTCATCCCGGCGCGGTTGGGAGTGGCCACAACCGTAGCGGAATACAGCCCCGCCGGCAACCGGGAGGAATCGAATTGCAGTTGGTAAGTAAATCCTCCGCTCACGGCAGGCTCAACGCGAAGCCAATCGGCCCCTTGCACTGCAATCGTCACCGGCACATCCTCCGTCGCCCGGTAGTTTTTAGTCAGCGACGCTGCCGCACGGGAAGCCGGCACGCCGCCCTGGGGCAACTCCAAGGACACATCTCCGGGCGACCACGTATACGGCGTTTCTGGAAACTGGAACGGGGTATACGCTTCCGGGTCCACTACTGGAGACACCGGACGCGGCGTCAGGCCGGGGAAAGTTGTTTGAGTAACCAACTGTACCGCCCGAACCGGCAGACTAGCGCTCACGCCAAGCACGCCGTACCGGGAAACTCCCAACGCGGAAGCGGAGGGTTCCACCACCACTTCGCCCGCCTCGACTACGCGCGTCTTCCGCGTCGTCAGCCAACCGAACAGGTCCAGCAGTTCATACTCCAACGTCACCGGTTGACTGCCGGTATTCCACGCTGCGAAACCCCGCTCCGGCCCGATGGGGCCCGCAACCTCGCCCGTCCGGAACGCGCGCAAGGAGCGAAGCGGGAACAACGGGATTACGTCTCCCTCCACACGCGCTCGCGGTCCGGCTGCGTAAACAACTGTCGCGCCTCCCGCACCGCTCACCCGTACCATGCGGCCGGTCAAGTCCTCCGCGCCGCCCACCGGCACCCGTAGCTCGTTCACGGATACATACCTCACCGTGCCCGCTGCCGCTCCCGGAATCGACACAGTCGACTCCGGTACAAACCCAGCTCCGGTCACAGTCACCGTCTCGTCCGATACCGTCACGGACTCCACCACAACCGGGCTATCGAGCCGTACCATTCCCGCTTGGCTCTCCAGGGATATCGGTCGGCCCAACACGTCTTTCCAGGGCGTCTCCGGCAGGGCAACCCGCAGGGAGACAATGGCGTCAGTCCGCGCCTCCGCCAGCACCCGTGCGTGAATCGCCGCCACCGGCATGCCCGGCAACCGCCCCACGCCCCCGGAAGGCGAGGTGAACTGCACCTCCACGCGCCGTCCCTTGCGGCGGGCCATTCCCAACACATCCCCGGCAGCGCTAAACACCTGCACATCCGCAACATCGGCGAATATGGCCGGGTCCAGATCTAACGAAAATTCTCCCGAGGCGGCTGCCGCCGGCCGGTCCAGCCACATCCGGATCTGCGCCATCGCGCCTGGACGGGCCATAACCGTCTCCACACGTAGCACCGCGCCAAACGAAGGCAAGGAAAGCAACAAACCCGCCAAAAACAACCACGGCATAGAGGCAATCTCCTGGGAGTATTCTGCGGACGGGCGTAGCCCGTATGGTATCGTAAGGACTAGCAGGACGCGCCTACCGCGCGTCCTTTTTTCGTCAATACTCCCATGGATTTTCTTGCAGGCCTCAATCCACAGCAACGCGAGGCCGTCGCCCACACTGAGGGTCCGCTCCTCATCCTCGCCGGCGCCGGCAGCGGAAAAACCCGCGTTATTACGCACCGCATCGGACACCTCATCAAGACCAAGGGCGTCTACCCCAGCGCTATCCTGGCCGTCACTTTCACAAATAAAGCCTCGGGCGAAATGCGCGACCGCGTCGCCAAAATCCTAAAAGAGCCCGATCCCAACCGGTTGCCCCGCGTCTCCACGTTCCACTCTTTCAGCGTGCGTACGCTTCGCAGGGATGGCGCCAAGCTCGCCGAAATCCGGCCCAACTTCACCACCGCCTTCAATATCTACGACGACGACGACCAGCTCTCGCTCATCAAAGGCATCTTCAAAAATCTCGGCCTCGACGAAAAATTCATGCAGTACCGGGCCGCGCTGAGCCGCATTTCCGCCGCCAAATCAGCCAAAGAAACTCCCGCCGACTTCTACAAGCAGACCGCCGACCCGCGGATGGGCAAGCTCGCCGTCATCTACGAGCAGTACGAAAGCCGTCTCCACCAGGCCAACGCCCTCGATTTCGATGACCTCCTCCTCGAAACCGTCCGCCTCCTCTCCTACGACACCGATCTGCGCCAGCGCTACAACCAGTACCTGGAATACCTAATGATCGACGAGTACCAGGACACCAACCGCACCCAATACGAGTTGATGCGCCTGCTCTCCTCCCAGCGCGGCAATGTCGCAGTAGTCGGCGATGAGGACCAATCCATCTATAGCTGGCGCGGAGCCGACATCCGCAACATCCTCGACTTCGAGAACGACTATCCCAACGCCGCCGTCATCCGCCTGGAGCAGAACTACCGCTCCACGAAGAACATCCTGGACGCCGCCGGCGCCGTGGTCGAAAACAATCTCCAGCGTAAAGGCAAGAGACTCTGGACCGACTCCGGATCCGGCGACAAAATAGCGCTCTACGAAGCCGTGGATGGGGAAAACGAAGCCCTTTACATTGCCGACCAGATCAACAAGGCGCTCGGCGAGAATCCCCATGACCGCGCGGCCGTGCTCTACCGGACCAACTTCCAGTCTCGCCAGATCGAAGAAGCCCTCCGTCGTTACGGCCGTCCCTATGTGGTGGTTGGCGGCTTCAGTTTCTACCAGCGCGCCGAAGTCAAGGACCTGCTGTCCTATCTGAAGGCCGTCCAATCGCCCGACGACTCTATCGCCCTGCAACGGATCATCAACGTGCCCGCCCGCGGCATCGGCAAAACGACGCTCGAACAGATCGAACAGTTCGCCGCGAGCCAGAAGTTGCCTGCCTTCCAGGCCCTGGAACGGATGATCCAGCAGAAAGAGTTCGGAGCCCGCGCCGAATCCGCACTGCGGGCCTTCCGGGATATTATGCACCGGCTCCGCGAAGTGGCCGCCCGCGGCGACGTCGGCGAGACCATGCGCACCATCGCCGAAGACTCCGGCTACCTGGCGATGCTCAAAAGTGATCCTTCTCCCGATGCCGAAACCCGCCTGGAAAACATCGAGGAACTGCTCAACGCCGCCGCGGAATCCGCCGAGCGCGGGGAATCCATCGCTGACTTCCTGGACCACGCCGCCCTTGTCGCCGACAGCGATCAACTCGATAGCGAAGCGCGCATCAGTCTGTTGACCATCCACAACAGCAAAGGGTTGGAATTCCCGCTCGTCTACCTCGCCGGCATGGAGGAAGGACTCTTCCCGCACCAGCGCAGCCTTACCGATACGAACTCGATGGAAGAAGAGCGCCGCCTCTGCTACGTCGCCATGACGCGCGCCGAAAAGCGGCTGAGCATTAGCTATGCCCGTATGCGCCGCCGCTTCGGGGGCGGCCCGGCGGAGCCCACGTTGCCCTCTCGCTTCCTGAAGGAAATTCCCCAAGAGCTCGTGGACCACAAAGGGGGCCTACGCTCCCGCTTCCAGGACAACGACATGGACGACGCCGCTCTCGGTCTATACGGCGAACGTCACGAAGTCCGCGAATCGGCCCGTCGCAATCTCTACACGGGCAAGACCTACAATTCCGTTGAGAACGTGCGTGGATTCTTCGAGCAACGCGGCATTACAGTGCCTGCGCCTCCGCCGCCGTCCACCCCGCCCCCGGCCCAGCCCCAGGCCGCGCCGCCTCCTGCCGCCAAACCCGCCGTCCCGCCTATGCGCCAAACGGCCCCGCCGCCGCTCCCCCGCCCTTCCCAGCAACAACCTTCTCTTTTTGGAGGTCCCCCGAAGCAGCAGGCCGCGCGCCCACAGCCCGGTTCGCTCGCCTACGGCGGCCCTCCTAAGCAGCAACCCGTGAAGCGCCCGGGGTCCCAACACGTCGGATCCGTGGTGCAGCACCCGAAATATGGCCGTGGCACCGTCCTGCGTCAAGAAGGCGACGGGGATGATGCTAAACTGACGATAAGCTTCCCCGGCTATGGCTTAAAGAAACTGATAGCCAAATTGGCAGGACTGAAATCTTAAGATGAATACGACGAACGTTACCGACAAAGCAGAACGCAAAGAACTGAAGCGCAAAGCGCGCAAGGCATGCCCCCCGAAACCGAAGCGGGCCGAAGGCGTTGCCCGTGGATCCAACAAGAAGACGGTGAAGAAGTTGAGCAAGGGCCAGCGCAAACGCTAGTCGTTTCTTCTCGTAATTAGCACCAGAACAGGGGCGGCCAGTGCCGCCCCTGTTTGTGTTTCCCCATCACCGGAGGCGGCATGTCCAGTTTGTTTCGCACCAAGAGCATCGATGCGTTGATCGAGGAGTCGGAACAAAAGGGGCGCAGTCTCCGCAAAACTCTCGGCCCCTGGAGCCTCACCGCTCTGGGGATCGGCGCTGTCATCGGTTCCGGCATCTTCGTGCTTACAGGCACCGCCGCCGCCGGCCAGACGCTCAGCGTCCCCTCCATCCTCAACGCCCCCATCCTCGATCTCCTCTGGCATGGAGCCGATTCCGTCTCCACCATCGGCCGCCCCGGAGCCGGCCCCGCCGTCGCCCTCTCGTTCCTCCTGGTTGCCTTCGCCTGTAGCTTCGCCGCACTCTGTTACGCCGAACTGGCGTCGATGATCCCCGTCGCCGGCAGCGCCTACACCTATGCCTACGCCACCCTCGGCGAAATCGTCGCCTGGGTCATCGGCTGGGACCTCATCCTCGAATACGCCGTCTCCAACATGGCCGTCGCCGTCGGCTTTTCCGCCTATTTCAACGCCATTCTTGACGCCGTTTTTGGCATACAACTCCCCGACGCGCTCTCCAAACCCATGCTCATCGGCGGCCAGATGAGCGGCGCCATCTTCAACGTCCCCGCCCTCCTCATCATTCTTCTTCTCACAGCCATCCTCGTCCGCGGAGCCAAGGAAAGCGCCGGCGCCAACACCGTCATGGTCATCATCAAGGTCGCCGCCATCCTCGTCTTCATCTTCGGAGCCGCCCGCGCCGTCAATACCGCCAACTGGCATCCTTTCATGCCCAACGGCTTCCCCGGCATCCTCTCCGGCGCGGCGATTGTTTTCTTCACCTACATCGGATTTGACTCGGTCTCCACCGCCGCCGAAGAGTGCAAGAACCCCAAACGCGACCTCCCCTTGGGCATCTTCCTCACCCTGGTCATCTGCGCCGTCCTGTACGCTTCAGTCGCCCTTGTACTCACCGGCATCGCCGACTGGCGAACGCTCAACAACGAAGCCCCCGTCGCCCAGGCGCTGAAAGCCATCGGCTTTGACGGCCTTCGCGCCATCGTCAGCGTCGGCGCCGCCGTCGGCATGATCAGTTCGCTAATGGTGTTCCAATACGGCCAGGCCCGCGTCTGGTTCGCCATGTCGCGCGACCGCCTGCTGCCCGGCCTCTTCTCCCGCGTCCACCCCAGGCACGGCACGCCCCACGTCTCCACCTGGCTCGCGGGCCTCTTCGTCGGCATCCCCGCCGGCATCTTCGACATCGGCACGCTGGCCGATCTCTCCAACATCGGCACCCTCTTCGCCTTCGTACTCGCCTCGGCCGGGGTCATCGTGCTTCGACGCACCCAACCGGAGCGCCCCCGCGGTTTCCGCGTCCCCTGGGTCCCCGTTCTGCCCGGCATCAGCATAGCCCTCTGCTTCATTTTGATGCTCGGATTGCCGCTCGAAACCTGGATCCGTTTCTTCGTCTGGCTGGCTCTCGGGCTCGCCGTCTACTTCCTCTACAGCCGGAAAAGAGTTGCGCAACCGGCGTAACGCACTATTCGTAGTTTTCGCCGTATACTAGACGAGCGCCGATGTTTCGGCGAAACGATCTCAATTCGGGAGTGAATGGTGAAAACTTTGAAACTAACCTTCTCTGGCCTCCTGCTGGCAGCCGCCTGCGTCGCGTCAGAGACCCCAACGCCGGAACACATCAAGTGGATGAAGGACCTGGGCGCGCAGATGGGTGCAATCCGCAAGGGCGCCGACGTCGCAAAGAACGCGGCCGATATGGAGGCGACGATGAAGCACGTCTCCAAGTTCTGGAACGCCCGGCACTCCGAAGCCGCAACGAAGGCCAGCAAGAACGTCTCGGAGGGCGCCGCCGCCGTAGCCAAGGCCGGTGACAACAAGGAAGCGCAGATGGCCGGCATGAAGCTGATCGGCAGCGGCTGCAAGGGCTGCCACGACGCACACCGCGAAAAGATCTCCGACACCGAGAGCAAAATCAAGTAATCAGTTACACCCCCAAAAAACAGAAAAACGGCGGCTCTTTAGCCGCCGTTTCGTTTTACCAGCAGCAGCGTATGATCGTCGGCCCACTCCGCGTCACCCGTAAACCTCCGTACCGCCGCCAGAACGGCCTCCCGGATCTCTTCCACCGGCCGCCTTGCGTGCTCGCGAACCACCCCCGCCATGCGTTCCTTGCCAAATGGCTCCCCGTCCGCGCCGCAGGCCTCGACAATCCCATCGGAATACATCGCCAGCACGTCACCCGCCTCTAATCCAATCTCTCCCTGCTCATACGCCGCCCCGTCCAGCAATCCCAGCACCGGCCCGCCGGACTGTAACCACCGCGCCAACCCCGTCCGTGCCGGAATCAACAGCGGCGGCAAGTGCCCGGCATTCACATACCGCAGCACCTGCAATTCCGGCACAAAATACGCCCAGAACATACTCGCATACCGCTCCCGCGCCGCTCGCTCACACAGCAACCGGTTAATCTGCCGGGTCGCCTCCACGTGCCGCCGTCCAGAAGCCGCCCACTGGCTGGACCGCACGGCGCCCTGCATCACTCCGGCCAAAACCGCCGCTGGCATTCCCTTCCCCGACACATCCCCCAGCACAAACGCCGTGCCCGTCCCACGCACCTGGAAAACGTCGTAGAAGTCACCGCTCAGTTCCGCCGCCGGCGAACAGCTTCCCGACACTTCGAAGTCGCCCCGTTCCAACGGCCGCGCGGGCAGCAAATCCTGCTGAACCCGCCGCGCGTGTTCCACCTGCATGGCCAGCCTTTGGCCCTCCAGGTAGCTGCGCAACCGCGTCCGCATCATCACCAGCGCGCCCAGCAGCGCCATCGCAGCCGATGAGTTCAGAATCAGGTTTCGCTGCATCGGCCACAGGTTCCCCGCACCGTTCAGATAGGCGGCAATCTCGATGACCGCAAACCCGCCCCGCGCCGCCGCCGGCCGGTACGCCGCCAACTGGATCGTCGATTCGCCCAACGGCGCAGGCATCCGGATCGGAAACGCCTCCACCACCACGCTTCCTCCCTTCGCCGCCCGCGTCTCAAACACCGGTTGCCGCACCCGCAGCCGCGAACGGATCATCTCTGCTGGAAACGTCGGAGCCACTTCCAATCCGGCTGCCGCCAGGGACGTATCCCGCCCGTCCCGGATCTGAATCCACGCGATCCGCCCGTTGGCCGATCGCCGCACTTGTTCCAACAGCGCCGTCGCCCCGTCGCGCGTAGCGGGGGCCTTGGCCTGCAGCAGCTTGTCCACCTCCACCGCCTGCGCCGACAAATCCCGCCGCACCTGGTCGACCACCACCCGCTGCGAAACCCAGCGGTAGTGCACAACGGAGTTCCCCAGCAGCAGCAATCCCAAGCCAATCCCGGCCCAGAACGTGACGTTGAACCAACGTGGGCTGCGGCTAGGCGATTCAATGGTCATATCCGTAGCCTACGCGCCAACCGGGCGCTTGGATAGGGAGCAAACCCAGACCTTAACGTTCTTAACAGAGGTTTTCCAATGCCTTAACGGTAGGAAAACGGACGCGCGCGTCAGAATGTCTAGGACAACCATGCACCCTCGCATTCTCATCGTGGAAGACGACCCCAACGTCGCGCTGGTTCTGCAAGACGCCCTGAGCGCCGAAGGCTACGCCACCGAACACGCCCCGGACGGTTCCCGCGCCATGCAGGCCGCGCTCGACCAGCAATTCGATCTCGCCTTGCTCGACGTCGGCCTGCCCGATAAAGACGGTTTCACCGTCTGCGACGAACTCCGCCGCCGCGGCATGCGCCTTCCCATCCTCTTCCTCACCGCCCGCACCACTCCCGACGACAAAGTCCGCGGCCTCCGTATGGGAGCCGATGACTATGTAACCAAGCCCTTCCACGTCCCCGAACTCCTGGCTCGTATCCAGGCCCTTCTCCGCCGCGCCCAACTCCACCCGCCCGCCGTTCTCATCGACTACCGGTTCGGCAGTGTCTTCGTCGACTTCTACCGCGGCCGCGCCACCAAATCCGGCTCGCCTATCGATCTCACCACCAAAGAACTCATCCTCCTCCGCTACCTGATCGCCCGTCGCGGTTGCATTGTCTCCCGCGAAGAATTGCTGAGCGAGGTATGGGGGTACCAGTCCACCAACACGAGGACAGTGGATGTCCACGTCGCCACGCTCCGCCACAAACTCGAAGACGACCCGCACACCCCGCGTTATGTCCTCACCGCGCGCGGTGAGGGTTATCAGTTCCAGCCCTGAACCGTGTAAGGGACTCTTTACCGGCGAAATCACCAACGAATTGGCTGCGAACGCGTTCAACAGGGTAGGAGGTTCCAACAACAATATGGAACGACGACAAATGATGGCAGCCATTGCCCTGTTGGCGGCGCTGCCGGTCCTCTCCGCCCAGCCCCCCGGCCGGGGTGGAAACCGCGTGGATTTTCTGGCCGGCTATCTGTCGCTCACCGACTCGCAGAAGGAGCAGGCCAAGACCATTTTTGACGCGGCCGACACGGCATCCAAGACACTGCAAGGACAGTTCAGTTCCGCCCGTACGGCTCTGTCCGACGCCGTCAAGGCAGGCAAGCCGGATGCGGATCTGGACAGTCTCGCCGCCGCCACCAGCGTCATCCAGGGGCAACTGGCAGCCGTCCAAGCCAAGGCCCAGGCGCGGTTCTACGCGCTGTTGACCGCTGACCAAAAAGCCAAATACGACAACATGCGCGGTCGCGGCGGCCCCGGCGGAGGTCCGGGCGGAGGTCCGGGCCGCCGTTCCAATCGCTGACTATCATTCAGTCCGCACAGAATGGCCCCGCCGCAAAAAGGCGGGGCCATTTTATTTGTTCTGTACGTGCGGAACTACAAACCGGGCCCGGCCTTCCACGGCGGAAAACTCCTGATTGATGCGAATTGCCTCCCGCACTACATCTTTCCCCCAGTCTTTCTCCAGTGTCCGCAGTATGTTCTCCTGCTGCGTCATGTTCCCCGCTTTCTTCCGCACCTCGGCCGCGGCAATCGACGCCGGCACATAAATAACCAAATCAGTGGGAACCACCGGCGACTCTCCCGACAAACTCAGCTTGACGGCATTCTCTGTCTTGACGATCACCCCGGAATCGTACATCGCAAACTCCCGGATCGGTTTCTCGTAGGTCAAGGTAGCGTCCATGGAAACAAACTCATGGGCGGCCTGGCTACGGGCCTCTGCGGAAAGTCCGGCAGCCCCTAAATATCCCCACGAATCGGCCACGATCTGTCCTGCCCCATCCTTGCTGTGCCGCGCATGCTTGAGAACCTTTTCAGCCCATGTCCTCCAATAGCTGGAGGCCGTACAATCACACAGAAGAGGAACATCATCAAGTACCGTTTCGTTGCCCGTCAGCATGGCCTCTCGCCCCGTATCTGGTGGTCCGTATCCCGTCGCGGAAAAGCGGATTTCTAGCTTGCGGCCCAGCGCTAGGTTGGCAACGGAGTAGGTTCCATCGGCATTCGAAATCACGTTTTTGTGAAATGTGCCGCCAACCTCTGTGATTTGAATGTCCGCTGCCGGAATGCCCTTTCGGGTAACCGCATCTGTAACTCGTCCACGCAGCTTCCCGGTAGCGGCGTCTACGGATACGGCGAGTACGAACGGAAGCAGAAGGCTGAGATAGGGAACGGGCATATTTACTCCTCTTAGAAAATGCGAGACACGCGAATCTGTTGGGCAAACGCGTCACAATCGGACTGTGAAATCACGGCGGCCGTCGTGATCGTGGCGCGAATCTCGCTCTGGCTGAAATTGGTGGCCGGGCGCATCGCAAAACGGGTCCGGAATGCGGTTTCATCGTTGGACTTTACACTGACAACTTCGGTCAGCCCGGCGGCGGAAAGCGAGAGTTGCTTTACAGTGCCCGGGTTCACCGTAAGTACCAGCTCAAACCGATTCTCCTCGGGCAGCTTTTGCGCGGAATAGACCGTGCTCTTCACTTCGCAATAAAGACCTTGTACGCGCCGCCGAGAAAATGGGGCAATGCTGCTAGTCTGTCGCCACACGCGAATGGTTTTCGGTTCAATAACCAGGGAATGCCCGAAAAACGGCCTTGTCAGCAGCCCTGCCCTAACAACCGCCGGCATGCGGATCTCATAAGCCTTCGGCGCCCCATCGGAATGTTTGGCATACGCAGGGGCTATTCCCTTGATTTGAATCGACCGTTGCTGGCCGGCCGGAAGGGAAACCGTGGCGGGGGTATCGTACTCGAGCTGGTGGACCACTGCGTTTCCGTCATAGATTTGCGGCGGTTCCAGTTGCAGAGTCTGTGCTACGGAAGCGACGCTGCTATGGACGGAAAATAAGATCGAAAGCGGAGTACCTTCCAAAACGTCTTCCGCTTCTCGTTTGGCATAAAGATGTTGGGCGGCCGGCAACGCAAACAGCGACTCCAACTGCCCATAAAGTGTAAATAGCGCAGCCGAAACGGCCGTGACCACCAGCAACGCCTCGCGTAACGAATTGGGTTGCCACCACGCGGGTTTGTCTGCTTGTAGGCATGTCGAAAACCCGGCCTCAGCGGCGGCCGGCAGTCCCAGCGCCTTCTCGAATAGGGTGGCCTGCGCCTGGTAAGGCTCTGCGCCTTTCCAGTACGCAATCAGCACCGTTGTATCCGCCAGTACGGTCAGATGGGTAAACAGCAGCCCAACGTAGTCTGCCTTCCGGAAATTCTCCGGAAAGGCAAAGGATCCCGAAATCAGATGGCGGCAGTAATAGGGAATCTGCTCTTTAGGAAAGAGGTTCTGCCAGAAACGAAGCCCATGGCCCATGTAGCTCTCCGCGTGACGCTCACAGGCATTAGCGCAATCCTCACGCCGGACGGGACACTCTACTGCAAATTCTAATCCGCAAACCGGTATCCCTTCCCCCGAATGGTGTGTATATGCTTGGGATTCTGCTGGTTGTCTTCTAACTTCTGCCGCAGCCAGGCCACATGCACATCAATCGTCCGCGAGTTAATATCGCTCTGATACTCCCATACGTTTTGCAATAGCTCTTCCCGCGTCACTACCTTGCCCCGACGGTCCACCAGGTATCGCAGTAACTGCAACTCCTTCGCCGCCAGGCTTACCCCCGCTCCGCCCTTGCTCACCTGCCCGCTCTCAAAGTCCACCTGCACGTCGCTGAATTCAAACGTCCGCACCTGCGTACGGCCTTCCTTCTTCACCCGCCGCAACAGCGCTTCCACGCGCGCCAACAACTCCGAAGGATCGAACGGCTTATTCAGATAGTCATCCGCGCCCAGCTTCAGCCCCACCACGCGATCATGCACTTGTGTCTTCGCCGTCAGCATCAGAATCGCCGTATCATAGCCCCGCTGCCGCAGGTCCCGGCACACGTCCAACCCGTTCCGCTTCGGCATCATCACGTCCAGAATAATCAGGTCGTAGTTGCCCGCTGTAGCCTTCAACAGCCCCGCTTCCCCGTCCTGCGCCGTGTCCACCTCGTACCCTTCGTTCATCAACAGGTCGGAAACCGTTAGAACCAACCCCGGTTCGTCTTCAATCAGTAGTATGCGCGAATTCATCCTGTAGCTCCGCCGGCGCTGCCGGAATCCTCATAATAAAAGCCGTGCCGCGGCCGGGCTCGCTCTCCACCCGGATCGTACCATCGTGCGCTTCCACAATTTTCTTCACCAGGTTCAGCCCCAGTCCCGTGCCGTGAATCTGGTCCTGCTGGGCCCGCCTGCCGCGAAAAAAGGCGTTGAAAATTTCCGGCTGCTCTTCTGCCGGAATCCCCGGTCCGCGGTCGGCCACCCGGACCTCCACCGCATCGCCCTTCGCGTCGCTCACCTTCCGCGCCGTCACGCCCAACCAGTCGCTATTCTCCATGCCGTACTTCACCGCGTTGTCCAGCAGGTTCTGCACCGCGTGTTTCAACGCCATCTCATCGGCCATCACCAACGGCAACCCGGTCTCCAGGTCCTTCTCCACAGTTACTCGCGAACCCGCCACTCCCAACCGCCGCGAATGCAGCGCCTCCTCCACCACTCCTTCCATCGCAACCGGCGACTTCTCCCCCACCGCCAACCCCGCCCGCGCACTCGAAAAACGCAACACCTGCTCCACCAGCGCCGTCAAGCGCTCGCTCTCGTCCTGGATCAACGTTCCGTAGCGCTCCACCTGCGTCGGGTTCGCGGCCACTCTCCCCCGTAGGTTGTATGCCGCTGTCCGGATCACGGTCAACGGCGTGCGCAGTTCATGAGAAACGTTGGCCACGAAGTTCATTTGCAACTCCGCCAACTGCTGTTGTTGCCGGGAGAACCGCACCAACACCACCGCCGTAAACAACATCAGCGAAAGAATCGCCAGCGAGATGCCCAGGTTCCGCCACCGCATCCGGGACACGATGGAGTCCAGCGAACCAAACGCATACTGTACATCCATCTGCCAGCGGCCCCGGTTGAAATCCATCGGGGGAGCGCCGCTGCGAAATGCGGGACCTTTCCAACGCTTGGACCGCGCCACGTCAGGCCCGCCGCCGAACTCCATCCGCCGCCCCGGCTCAAAACGGTTGACCTCCAACAGTCCCACCGACGCCTCCGCCGGAAAATCGGCGAGATTCCCCATCTGGTAGATCGTCTGCGACGGGTCCACCCGGTCATACACGCGAACATGAAGCGGCATCCCCGTTCCGATGTGCCGCGCCAACAGGCCCGGCAAATAGGTGTTCTTCATGTAATCGAGATCAAGCTCCACAATCAGCCATTCGGATTCTGCGCCGGGGCCTCCTGGGCCGCCCGGGCCGCCCGGCCCAGGACCCATGCCGCCCCCTGGCCCCGGGGGGCCGCCGCCGGGCCGGCGCGAAAATCGGGGCAGTTCCAGAACCGCCGGATTCGGGCTGAAGATCGGGCCGCCCCGCCGTTCGATCCGGCGCTGCAGGCTCTCCCGCACGCCATCCCATCCCGTCGGCCAAGGCGCCGCCGCAAACCGTTCGGTGGCCTCGTCAAAGAGCAGAAGCTCCACCGTGTTGTCCTTCGGCAGCGCCACGCCGGACAGTTTGAGTAGAGCCGGATACGCCGCGCTCTCGCGCCACCGCATCAGGTTCGCGGCGTAGGCGCCTTCCCTCCCATTCGCCTCGATCGATTCGCTCGATGGGCGCAACGCCAATGCCAACCGGGACACCTCGTCATTCAGGTCTTGTGAAAGGCGCTGTACCGAATTCTGCAAGCCCTCCTGCAGGCGCGCCCGTTCGCCCCGGCTTAATTCGCCGATCCAGACATACTGTAAGGAGGCAAGCACCAGGCACAACACGCCCAGCACGCCCACGGTGGCCCAGGACTTCAGGGCACGGCTTTTCAGATTCTCGAGATTCATTGCCGCTGCTACCTTCAAAGTACCCCGCGTTCTACCCGCCCTGCTGCAATTTTCGAGTAAAGGTAACGTTAAGAAGGTTAAGCCACGCCGCCCCGCTATGCAACAATCGCAGAAACCCCAGCACACAAATTTATGATTACCCGCCGCGCTCTCTGCCTGGCGCCCGCCGCCGCCCCCCTCCTCTCCGCCGCTGACAATGCCCGCGTTCTTACCCTGGACCTCTCCTCCGGCGGCCCCTACGCCTTTCCGCCTTCCGGAAAAGCGTATAAAGAGAACGGCCCCTCCCACCGCATCTGGCGGCAGATCCGCATCGAGGCTCCGGATTGCATCGTTCTCCCTGGCGGCAAGGACTTCGGGCTCAACGCCGCCGGGGTCCGCATCCACGCCGAGCGGCCGAAAAAAATCCCCAAATCCGCGTTGCGGCGGGAACAGCAGCAGCGGATGGCGCGCCCGCCCCGCGTCTGGATGGAACAGTGGGCCGGCCAATACGGGCAGGAACTGCGTGAGATGGTCTATACCCTGAGCTTTAGTGTCTGGGGCCGCCTCCGCGCCGGGCAGACCGAGGCGGTCCGGCCCATCCTGGCGCCGTTCCTCGATGGACGTATGGACGCTCTGGCCAAGCCCACGGCCAGCCACTTTTCGGGTCATCTCACGCTCGCCGCCTGGCACGACGCGACGGGTGACACCCGTGCCCGCGAGCGCGTTCTGGCTGCGGCGGCCTTAGCCCGGCAAAACCCTTTGCACAACGAAATGAGCGATTCCGTGTTTATGGTGTGCCCTCTCCTGGTCAAGGCAGGCCGTTACACGGGCGATGTGGCGTGGTTGGACGCGTCCTTACGACACTGGGAGACCATGCGGAATCTCTGTCTGCGGAAAGATGGCCTCTACCGTCATTCGCCTTTGGACGAAGCGGCATGGGGCCGCGGCAATGCCTTCCCGCTCCTCGGCTTGGCCTTGGCGTTGACGGATCTGCCCGTGGGCCACCCTGCTCACGCCCAATTCCTGGCGGCGTTCCGTAGCCATGCCGCTAGGCTCTTGACCTTCCAGACGGAGGGAGGCTGTTGGCGGCAGGTAATCGACCATAAGGAGGCGTGGGAGGAGTTCACCTGTACGGCGATGATCGGCTGTGCCCTTCTCCGCGGGCTGCGTCATCGTTGGTTAGAGGGCAAGGAGACGAAAGAGGCGGTGCACCGTGCTTGGCGGGCCATCCAGCGCCGGTCATCGTCCACGGGAGAGCTAGTGGATGTATGCGAATCCACGGGCAAACAAAAGACGCTGACCGATTACCTCAACCGGGAAGCGCTCCTAGGCAAGGATCCCCGCGGCGGTGCGATGGCCCTGCAGTTCGCCGCCGAACTCGCGACCTAGCGGGTTGAACGGTCAGCGTCCGGCATGGCTTTTCCTCACGCGGAGAAATGACCGCATTGCCTCAATCCAACAGCTCAAGCTACGCGTTGTCTTTCGGACGTCAAATACAGATGGCGTGCGCGGATGCCCGTTCCATCAGTGGTGGCCGCGGTGTGAAGGAAGGCACCGTCCGCTTCTGGGAACGTGAACTCCTGCGCTTTCCTCTACGAATCCGGCAAAAATCAGTGAAGCTCTTTCGGGGCTCGCCCTTGCCGGCGATGTTTTCGGTCTTTTGAATCTCGGTCCAGTGGAGATGGGACTTCGATTTTGGGGTCGCGGCTTCCTCGATCTCGATGGCCATACGGATCAAAACGCGGGGCCGGGCGCCGAAATTCAGCCCGAAGACCTCCGTCTTGAAGATGGCAATGAGGGCAGTAATGAAGTCTTTTGCCGTAAACTTCCAAAAATCATCGCTTTGCATTGATGCGGTCAACACACGCATGCCCCATATCCCGCTACCTGAAGAACTGCCCGGCATCACCGGAGCATTCGCCTTCCGCCCCGAAACCGCCAGGCCAATGCGGGCCCTCGCCGGCGCGAGCGGCATGTTGTGTTCCAACGGAATCAACTGATTACCGCGCACTACCATCTCGCGTTCCTTGGCGTAGTAGAGCGAATAATGGGGATATTGTCCAGTTCGACGTATGCCCAGACGTCCATTTCCGTCCAGTTGGAAAGCGGGAATACGCGGATGGATTCTCCCTTCTCTACCTTGCTGTTGTAGAGATTCCACAACTCGGGCCGCTGATTTTTGGATCCCACTGGCCGAATTTGTCGCGGAAGGAGAATACGCGCTCTTTAGCGCGGGTTTTTTCCTCGTCCCGCCTCGCGCCTCCGAATGCCGCGTCATAGCTGCCTGCTTCCAAGGCGTCCAGCAGGGCGCGCGTTTTCAGAAGCGCACAACACTTGCTGGTACCCAGCTTGAATGGGTTAGCCCCTTCTTCGATCGCCTTCGTATTCGTGTGAACGATCAGATCCGCGCCCAACTCCTTCACGAAGTTGTCGCGAAATTCGATCATTTCATCGACCTTGTAGGTTGTGTCGACGTGGAGCAGCGGAAGGGCAGTTTGCCGGGGTAGAAGGCCTTCTGCGCAAGCCGGATCATGACCGAGGACACCATATCCACATAGGTTGAAATTATTGCGCATCTTGACGGACGGCACGGGAATGCGAGGCTGTGGTTAACGCTTGAGAGCTTGTGGGAATGGCACCCTTCGGTAGACGAAGGGGGCACTCGACGGATCTGAGCGAAAAAAAGAGGGAGACGCGTCGGAACTACCCGCTGTGAGAGCTAGGGAGCGAACTGCGGCATCATCTCGCCAATCAGACGCTTGCAACTCATGCGACCCATAAGCAGGGAAAGCAGTCGGAAGTTTGCTCGATTTCGACACCTCGTTCGGGCCTGTAGTCCATTCCCGGAAACAATCTCCGGCGCTCTCTCCCACAGCGACCGGGCAACGATTCCCTTCAACAAGGAGAGCAACTCTTTCCTGGTGGCCGGCAAGCCGTCATCCCGTTCCCTTTACCCGTCTGACGGCCTAGAATCACATGCGGCCTAATGCGGCGGCGCCTACAGTACGCAGACCCATCGCCGCATTCTCATCCGTACAGAAGACCCGGAATTCTGCGGTGAGTTCATGGATGCCGGCCGCCTTCCGCTCAAACAACGGATCATCGGAGGCCGCACAGTGGTTCAAACGGCGCGGCCCTGGTCGCGTCTATGCGCACATGCGCCGTGGAGTGGACTTGCGCGGGCTTATCTCTGCCGCCAGTTTCCTCCACGCGAACCGCTTCCCTGTGACGTCGACGTTGCCCTCTACAGCTTGAACCGGCACACAACCCCAACATCGTCGCAGTACCACATCACGCCGTTTCGAATCGTCATCCCATGCGGCTGCGGATCGCTATCGGCCAGTATGATTTGCTCCACCACCGCGCCCGTCGCCGGATCGTGCTTAAAAAACCCGTTCATATTCGAATCGGCCGCCCACAGATAATTGCCCTCCCAGCCGACGCCGTGTGGCCGGTTCGCCGTCGTCGGAAACTTCGCCTCCACCGTCCAACTCTTCGGGTCAATCCGGTAAATTGTCCGCGAAGGCGGTACAGCCACCCAGAGCTTTCCGTCCCGCCATTCCAGCCCATGCGCGCCGGTCCCTATCGTGTTCAGAGCCGCTGCGGCCGGCGCGGCCGGAGGCGGCGTCGCCGCAGCAGGGACATGGGGCGCCGCGGGCGATAAAGGGCTCCTCCGGCCCGGAGGGTCGCCCAGCATTTTGTAGATGACCCCGGCCCCCGGCGTAAAATGCTTGGCAATCGCCTTCCCTGTCCGGTCATCGGTACGAATCAGTTCTCGGTTGTAGGTGGAAGCCAGCCAAAGCGCCTGGCCGTCATGGGTGATGCCGCTAGCCCGGTCCGCCTCGGTCAGAAATGACCGCAGCACTTTTCCGTTCTCATAGCTCACCAAGTAGGCGTGATTGTTCGCCTGGTCAATGATCCACAAACCTTCGCCGGTAGCCTGCAGACCGTTGGGGTGTGGTCCCGGCGTCTTGAACACCGTTTCCACCTTCCCAATCTTGCGTGTTGGCACGGCGGCGGCCGCCGCCGCGGCCGAAACTCCCAGGAACAATCTGCGCTGCATGCCCGGCATTCTATACCAAATGCAAACCGTTTATTTGTAGTGAATCTCGAACGGCTTGTTGGTAATGAACACCACTGTCACATCGGTCTCCGCTGTCGCGCCATGCTGCATGGTTTCGCCCTCTGGGAACCAGACAAACTGTCCCGCGGAGTAAGTCCCGGAACC
>DASTML010000115.1:0-7331 GCA_035714175.1 Bryobacteraceae bacterium
AAGAAGTTTTCGGGCAACAGACTTCTTTAGTTCCCAGTGAGTGTCATTGCTCGTGCTTAAAATGTCCCTCGAGATGTCCATCCCAATACTATAGACATGCCTGCCCGAGCAAACATCAGGTGACCGCGCGACAACTTGGCCATACACATGTCTACACGCCGATTCACCCACCTAGCGGATGATATTTCAAAGAAATTGGAAAATCATGACGAGGTAATGGCGTTTTACCTGACGTCAACTTCAGAGTGCCGGGGGAGGAATATAGTCATCGTCCCGCCGGCGCGCCAGATCAGTAAGAAAGGCGCCCCCCTAGACCATGCGGGGAAATACCCGGTGGTAGAGCGAGCGCACTCGATTTCGGCAGCGGTCGAATAGGTCAACTCGCTCCCCCGGCATACCCGGTATGCTCTCATACCGGAGGATAAATAATTGAGTTACTTAACTCGGAACTCCGTCAACGCCTCCGGAATGACATCCAGCCCTAAGCCCGGCAGATCCGAAGCGACAATGTCGCCGTTCTCCACCCGGTACATTTCCTTGTTTCGAAGTATCTTGGCGCCAGGAGCCCACTGCTGTTGCGGCAACAATGGCGGCTGCACCAGCGCTACCTCCTGCCATTCGGACCCAATCGCCCAGGTGGCCTGCAACCAGCCAGCCAGCATCAGCCCCATCGTCCCGTGCAAAATACACGGCACATGATATCCATCGGCCATGAACGCCACTTTCCGGCAGGTGAAGATGCCGCCCGAGCCGCGTCCTTCCGGCTGCACAATGTCGTAAGTCCGATTCACCAGGCATTTCTGGAAATCACGGACGCCCACGTATCCTTCGCCGCCTGTAATCGGTATATCTACCATGGCGGCCAACCGCGCGGGCGATTCAAAATCGTCGCGGGCAAACGGCTCTTCCAGCCAATACGCCCCCGCATTTTGCAACGCGCGGGCTACCTTCAGACCTGTATCGAAACTCCAGACGGTCTGGCCTACCGCCTGCGGTAGGTGCGCCGTCCTGTCGAACATAATCGCGAAATCAGGCCCAACGGCCGCCCTGATTTCCGCGCAAGCGTCCGCGTCGTCCAACGGATTCGGCCGCCACGCCCGGATTTTCATCCCCTTGTAGCCAGCCTTTTGCAGCCGCACCGCCTGCTCGGCCTGCTCCCGGTAAGTCACATGCTGCTGGTCCAGCTTGCCCGCCCACACACACGTCACATACGCCCGCACCCGGTCCGCGCCCGCGCCCAGCAACCGGTACACCGGCTGTTTGGCAATCTTGCCAATCGCGTCCCACATGGCGTGTTCCACGCCGCCCCACCGCGTCAGGCCATTGTCCAGATGCTGCTCAATCGCGTGCAGTTCTCCGCCAACCAGCAACTGCCGGATCGCCGGCAACTCATTCACCGGCGGACCGGCGAACGAATAACCCTTCACGCCCGCATCCGTGGAAACTTCCACCACCGGGTAGGAATGCATCAACCCGGCAGCCGCCTCGTCCTTGGTCACCGGAATCCGGATGGAATAGACATCAACTCCGGTGATCTGGACCTTCCCAGCACCGAACGCGGCCAACCCGCTCAATAAAAATGCTCTCCGCTTAAGCACGCCGATACTCCTTCAATGCCGCTTCATCCACATCCAGGCCCAATCCAGGGAACTCCGGCAGGTACACGTATCCGTTCTCAATCCGCCAGGCTTTTTTGTTTTTCAGCAGGATCTCCCCGGGCTGCCATTCTTCAGTAGGCAAATTCGGCCCGGCCCCGATCATCTCCTGCCACTCGCAATTCGTCATAGAGCAACCGGCCTGTATGTACCCCGCAAGCGAAAATCCGCCCGTCCCGTGCTGCACACAAGGCACGCCGAAGGAGGCCGCCAGCGTCGAGATCTTCTTCGCCGCCCAGATGCCGCCGCAGATCCGTGTGTCCGGCTGCACTATGTCATAGGTCTTGTTGTGCAGAAACGCGGCAAATTCGTACAACGTACGGCCCAACTCCCCGCCTGTGATCAGAATATCGACCTCCGCCGCCAGCCGCGCCGGGCCTTGCAGGTCCATCCCGTCGAAAGGTTCTTCCAGCCAATAGGCGTTGTGCTTCTCCAGGCCGCGCGCCACTTGGAGCGCCGTTGGATAGTCCCACACCCATCCCGGACGCACTGCCGTACGGTCCAGCATGATTTTGAACGTCGGGCCAACCGCGGCCCGTATCGCTCCCACAGCGTCCACATCGTCCATCGGGCGCGGCCGCCATGCGCGAATCTTGATTGCCGTGTAGCCGTTATCTTTCAACCGTTTGGCGAAGTGCGCCTGCGTATCGTAGGGCACATCGGACTGGTCCTGTTTTCCCGGAAAGACGGTTGTGCGGTATACGCGCAGCCGGTCTCTCGCCTTGCCCAACAGTTCCGCCACGGGCCGGTTGGCAATCCGTCCGATCGCGTCCCACATGGCGTGTTCCACGCCGGACCAGCCCTGTGTGCGGGACTCCCCGGAGTTCATTTGCAGCCGCCGCATGTGACGGTCGACAGCAAAAAGATCCTGTCCCACCAGTGTCGGCTTCACCCAGTTGTTCAGTAGATCGGGGGCAATGCCAATAAAGGACGTACCCGTCACACCGGCGTCCGTGTGCACGCGGGTCACGGCGTAACGATACGCCCGAAGCGGGTCCGGCGTGCCGCCATCGGGCACACGAACCGAAAACGTCTCAATATCGGTGATTTTCACCCTGGCCGCCGGCGCCGCCCAACTCAGGCCGCCGCCCAGCAGTCCCGCAATCGCGGCGCGGCGATTCAATGGAGCATGTGACATAAAACTTGGTAAGCATCATATGCGAATCCGGCGGGAAGTGCATTCGATCCAATAAACATGAGCTGGTTGGAACAAAGAAGGGCCTTTCTCATCGCACCGTTCGCGTTTGCCGGGCTGGTCGGTCTATCCTCCCGGCGCGGCGAATCCGTAGCGCCCGCGGGAGAAGACGTGGAACTGATGGATTTCACGCCGAGGGGCCTTCCCGCAGGGCGTAAGAAATATCCCCGGGTTCACAAATCGTTGGGCGACTGGAAGGACAAGCTCTCGGCGCAGCAGTTCCAGGTCACCCGGAAAGCCGGTACGGATACGCCGTTCACCGGAACTTACTACGAATTGCATGAGCCTGGCCTATTCCGGTGTGTCTGTTGTGAGACCGCGCTGTTCCGCTCCCAGGAAAAATTCGACTCCGGCACAGGGTGGCCCAGCTTCTGGGCCCCAGCGGCGCAAGAAAACATCAGAGAACGAACCGACGTCAGCATGTTCCTGGAGCGCACCGAGGTTTCCTGTGCCCGATGCGACGCGCATCTAGGCCACGTTTTTCCCGACGGCCCGGAACCGACACATTTGCGTTATTGCATCAACGAATCGTCTTTACTATTTATGAAAATCGCATAACGTGGTAGGATTCCTCCACGGACCATGCGCGCGCTCCTCCTCCTGTGCCTATTCGCGGTGGGGTCGTCCGGGGCTGAACCGCGAATGGTTTCTATTCACCCCTTCACCGGGCAACTCGGCGTCGCGTTCACGGTTACGGTTCGCGGCAGCAACCTGAAGGACACCCGCTCTGTCTTCACTGAACCCGGGGCTCCGAAGTTCACCATCGAAGAAGCTCTTGCGGACAGTGTACGCTTACGCGTCGAGGCGGAACCGGACGCCAAGTCGGGACGCTACTCCGTCCGTTTGGTGACGCCGGGCGGCGTCACCAACGCGCTTCCCATCCAAATTATTGAAGAAACGGTACTTAGGGAGCCGGAGGGGAAGCATGAAACGCCGGAAACGGCGGTCCAGGTCGCCTCGCTGCCGGCTATTTATACCGGGCGTATTGATAAACGCGGCGAGTCGGATTTCTACGAGTTTGAGGCGAAGGCTGGGGAAACTCTTTCTTTTGAAGCACTTTCCGGGCTTCCTTCGCTGGGCGCGCCGGGAGGCAATGCCCGCGGATTCGACCCGTCCCTCACAATTTTTGAAGCATCCGGGAGTTGGTTCGATGCAAAGCGGCTGAACCGCTTGGCGTATAACGACGAACCATTGTGGGTTTTGGGACGCCTGACCGATGCACACCTGCAGCACGTGTTCACCAAAAGTGGACGTTATTTTGTGCGTTTGGACGCATTTTCGGGGCAGGGAGGGCCAGATTATGCGTACAAATTGCGCATACTGCGCGGAAGTGTACCCCCAGAAAAACCCCTCGGCGCCCTGGACTGGGACGAGCGCACGTTTTCCCGCCGCCTCTCCTCCGACCGGTTGAACGAACTTGCCGCCCGGGGCGGCAAGCCGCAAAACCAGAAGTCGATCGAGACGTATCGCACGATGGGCAAGTTTTCGCTTCCGGCGACACTGGAAGGCGCAATCGCTGAGCCCGGCGAAGCGCACCGCGCCCAGTTCCATGTGGATGGCCCGCAAGACATTGCTATTGAAGTAGAAACGCCCGACACCGCGCCGCCGCTGTTCAATCCGGTGGTCCGCATCACCGACTCCAAAGGCGAAGAGGTGGTCACCAATTTCTTCGCCGGACGAGGAGCCTGCACGGGCGCGCTGAACAAAGGACTAACCGCGAAGACCATCTATCCGCTCCGGAATCCGGGGGACTACACGGTAGAGGTCCGGGACGTGACGGCGGACCTGGGGGAAAAAGGGTTCCGCTACCGGGTGCAAATTCGTCCGCAAGTTGCTCATATTGGCGCAGTTAGGATTGAAGAAGATCACATCAACCTGGCGCCGGGAGGCGCGAAAACCGTCCGCGTCACTTTCGACCGCGAAGAAGACTACCGTGGCGCGGTGGCTGTGTTGGTGGAGGGATTGCCGGAGGGTGTTACCGCCCTGGCGGCCGCTGATTACGAGCCCGATAAGGACCCGCCAATGCATCCAGGAAAACGGGAGCGCTATGTGGCGCGGACCGAGCGGACCGTATTGGCGTTTTCCGCCGATGAAAAGGCCGCAGTGATGGATTTGCCAAAGACCGCGCGGGTGACCGTACGCCCGGTAGTGGACGGAAAACCGGGGCAAGTGATTGCAAGTAAAGAAATTCCGCTGATGGTGGTGAAGCCTTGAGACTTACGCTTTTGCTGGCAGGCCTGGCGGCGTTCGCGGCGCCGAAGGTGGTGAAACTGGAGACGGCCCCGTCCACGGTCACACTGACCGGCGCACGCGCCGGTCAGCAGTTCCTGGCGATTGCCACATACGCCGACGGGACGCAGCGCGATGTAACGGGAGAAGCCAAGTGGGAGGTTTCCGACGCGGCAAAGGCGAGGCTGGCAGGCCCGGCCCGGCTGGCTGCGGTTGCCAACGGTTCGCTGGCGATGACGGCGGAGCTGGACGGGGTGCGGGCGAAATCCGCTGTCCGGGTGGAGAAGGCCGAATACGAACGTCCGTTTCAATTCGCACGGGACATTGGGTCCATCCTGACCAAACGCGGCTGCAACGGCTCCGCGTGTCACGGCGGCGTGAAAGGGCGGGGCGGCCTGAAGCTATCCGCGAACGCATTGTATCCCAAGGACGATTTTGAATGGATCACCAAGGGCGGCACCTATCAGGTGCTGAGTTCCGAGGTGAAAGGGGACCGGGTTCCCCGCGTTAGCGTTTCCGATCCGGAAAAGAGCCTACTGCTCACCAAACCGACCATGGCGGTGATGCACGGTGGGGGCAAGCGCATTGAAAAAGACTCCGATGATTACCGGACCATTATCGAGTGGGTGCAGAAGGGCGCGCCCTATGGTGCGGAGGGACAGCAGGCGGGATTGGCGTCCCTGGAAGTCTATCCGCCGATGGCCACGATGGCGGTGGATGGAACGCAACGGCTGCTGGTGACCGGCAAGTTTACCGATGGCCATACCGAGGATTTCACAAGCCAAGTGCTATTCAGTTCGAACAATGGCGATGTGGCGACGGTGAAGGCGGACGGAACAATTACCGGCAAGGCGCTGGGCGAGACCTCCATTCTGATCCGCGCGGCGGGACAGGTGGCCAGCGCGGGCGTTGGCGTCATTGGCCCGCCGTTAGCCCGCTATCCGAACGTCCCGAAGGGCAATCTGGTGGACGACGCGGTCTTCGCGAAATTGAAGCGTTTCCACATACTGCCGTCTGAGTTGTCGGACGATGGGGAGTTTTTGCGGCGGGTGTGCCTAGATTTGACCGGAACATTGCCGCCTCCCGAGCGGGTGCGCGAATTCCTGGCGATGAAAGACCCGAAGAAGCGGGAAAAGTTGATTGACGCCCTGATCGCATCGCCGGAATTTATCGACTACTGGACGTTCCGGTTCGCGGATATATTCCGGGTGGCGATCTTCGCCAACGGGTTGACGCCGAAATTCAGCCAGAAGTATTGGGAGTGGATTCGAGAGAACGTGGAGACGAACCGGCCCTATGACGAAGTGGCGAGGGAACGGCTGTCGGCTGAGGGGTACGGCGCGGCGTCACGGCACTTTATCCCGTACAACCAGATTGGCCCGCCGGCGGATGTGATGGCGGAAGAGGTCCGGGTGTTCTTTGGGCGGCGGCTGGATTGCGCGCAGTGCCACAACCATCCTTACGAAAATTGGAGCCAGGACCAGTTCTGGGGCATGGCGGCATTCTTTGGCCGGTTGTTCAAAGCAGGGCCCGTGGTGTTTGACCATCCCTCCAACATGGATTGGAGTTCCAAGGACGTGGACGGGAAGATCGAGGTTCTGCATCCGCGCACGAAGGCTTCCGTGTCCCCGGCGTTGCTGGATTCTTCGCCGTTGGCGTTGCGGCCGGATGGGAATCCGCGAAAGGAATTGGCGAAATGGATGACTGCTCATCCGTACTTTGCGGAAGCGTCCGTAAACCGGATCTGGGGTTATTTCTTTGCGCGAGGAATCGTGGACCCGGTGGACGATTTCCGATCGACGAATCCGCCGACGCATCCCGAATTACTGGCGGAGTTGGCTAAGGACTTCCAGAAGAACGGGTATGACCTGCGGCGACTGATGAAGACGATCACGATGTCGCGCACCTACCAGATGGCTCATCATCCGAACGCTTCTAATAAGTCGGACGTAACCAATTACTCGCATACGCTGTCGCGGGCGATTGACGCTGAGGTGCTGCTGGACGCGGTGGTTGCGGTGACGGGCGTATCGGAAACCTTTTCGACGGCAGTGAACGAAGGCGGCGCGGTGGGCCAAGCTCCGGCGAACACGCGAGCGATCAACCTGAAAGATCCGGACATGTATTTCTCGCGGTTCCTGGAATTGTACGGCCGTCCGAGCCGGGGCGCGATTCCGGAACGAAGCGGGCGGCCCAATCTGGGGCAGGCGCTGCATATGCTGGCCGGGGCAACCTATGTGGACCGGTTGTCA
>DASTML010000116.1:0-3194 GCA_035714175.1 Bryobacteraceae bacterium
GGGTCCGGCGAACCCGTCGCATGAATCGCCGCTAAGTGTTTCTGCTCCCACAACGGCAACAGGGGCCGTAGCGCCGGATGGAAAGCAAACGTACCGTCCAGTTCCAGCAACCTGTCCCGCGGAACGGCCAGAGTCGGACGCAATCCCGCATACCGCTTCTCGCCATACGGAATCACCGTGTGCAGCCCGTCCATGGCGCCGCGCTGGAACAGCGCCACCAGGACGCGCTTCCGCGCCGTGCCCGCCATTGCCGCGCGGCTCAGCCACGCCGGGGCCGTACCCACGCCAAACAACGTCAACGCCGTATCCCGCAACAACGTCCGTCGAACCATATGTCAGCCTCCTACCGCCTCTGAAACTCCGGCCCGCCCAGCACCAGGCCCGCCACGCGCGCCGGAGTTGCGTCCGCTTTCGTCTCCAACGCAGCCAGCGTCTCCGCCGCCGGAGCGCGCAGCAGCAGGGCTTCGGCAATCGCAGCCGCCGTTCGTTTCCCGCCCAGCCGCCCGTCCAGGTCCACGCGCACGCCGCGCACCTTGTTCTGCGTGAGCTGGATGCCGAAGTTCATCCGCGCCAGCAGGGCCGCCGAATTCGTCCATTCCTCGGCCATCGCCGTATATCCGGTAGGCTCCACCTTCCGGTACAGCGGCTGCCCCATCGTCCGCAACTCCTGTTGCAGCGCGGCCGTCGTCGTCACCTCCGCGCCTGTCGCGCGCAGGGCGCTGGCGATCATCTCCAGCGGCATCTTCATCTTCGCCTGATACGCCTCCGGAGCCCAAAACTCCGGCGCGGTCAGCATCGTCCTCGTCACCGCCCGCAGGTCCCCCCGCGACTTCGTGAACGTCGCCGCCATCTTGGTAATCAGCGTCTCCGGCGGCGCATCGGAAACGAATCGCTGCGCCAGCTTGGTCGAAATAAACCGCGCCGTCGCCGGATGCCGCACCAGGATATCGATCACCTCCAGGCCGTCCTCCTCGCCCCGCCCCGGCTGGATCACTTCCCCCAACACCTGCTTCGCCTTCCGGTCATGCAGCATCGGCCGGAACTGGAACTTCCCGCCCTCCCGTATCTCCGCAATCGACCATCCGGTAAAGCACCGCGCCACCTCCGTCACGTCCTTCTGCGTATAGCCGCCGTCCACGCCCATCGTGTGCAGCTCCAGCAGTTCCCGCGCGTAGTTTTCGTTCAAGCCCGCCGCGCGTTTCTGTTTCGCCGCTGCCTTCCGCCGCACTTGCGGCAGCCCATCCGTCGATACGGAGGTCCAATTGTCCAGGTAGAACAGCATCGCGGGGTGCCGTGCCGTCGCCAGCAGCAGATCGCGGAAATTCCCCAGCACATGCGGCCGGATCGCGTCCCGCTCGTAACTGGTCACCAGCACGCGGTCAAACCCTTTATCGAAGAAAACGTTGAAGTGGTTGAACCAGAAATCGGTCAGCAGCTCTTCCAACTGCCGGTTCGAATGCACTGCACGCAGCACCTTCGCCTCGGCCAGGTCCGTGTAGACCTTCCGCACCGCCTGCCGAGCGGCCATGGTCTCTGCGTTCGCCTCGCCGTCTTCCTTCTTCTTGTTCCGGATCAGTTGCGGCGGCGGATACTTCTGAATCAACTCCGCGTTCGACAAGCCCAGCGAGTCCAACGCGCGCAGCCGTTCCGTCAACGCTGGGTTCTCTGCAATCGTCTCCGGGCGCAGTTGCTGATCCACCCACTTCTCCACGCCCACCTTCCGGATCGCGGCGATGTCCTGTGGCGTCGCGCCGAACGTCAAACGGTTCGCGGCATGCAATATCTGCTCGTCTTTGCTTAATCGCGAACTGATCTTCGGGGCGCCGGAGAATACGAACGAGGCCAGGAAAAACGCAGTCCAGAAACGGTACATAAAACAACTCCTGCACCTGATTAAACGCGCTTAACGGGAAAAGGTTTCGATGAGAAAGGGGAAGGATACTACAGGAAAGGATATGGAGCGGGAGACGGGATTCGAACCCGCGACATCAACCTTGGCAAGGTTGCACTCTACCAGCTGAGTTACTCCCGCTCAAGAGCGGAAACTTCAGTATGCCATGCTAATGGGAACTTTGGCAACTCTTCCGTGTCAAAACCGGAATGAAAACCGCGCCGCTGTACGCAGGCTTGGCTTTTAACCTCCTGTTTTTTGAATCCCTGTTTCAGGCCGCGCCAATCATCCCCGCCGCCCAACTCTGGGTCGCCGCGCTCCTGCTCGGGCTCTTCCTCTATTACGGCACTTACTACGCGCCCGTCCTGTCCGGGCGCGGCCTCCGCGAAACGGTGGCAACGCAATTCGGTTCCGGGGCGGCTTTCTTTTTCTGGTGGATCGTCCTGCCGTTCTGGGCCATCGCGTTCTTCCAGTTCCACGCTCAGTTCTTCGGCACTCTGGCCCACACGCCCGCTGTGCGGGATCCTCTCTGGTACGTAATCAGCGACGATGACCGCCGCGCCGGCTATTGGGCCTGGATCGCACTTACGTCTCTCGCCGCCGTACATCCCTGGGCTAGCCTCCCGCGGACCTCATATGGCCTCGCGCTCCTCTCCGCCGGAATCCTCCTGGCAGCGCCGTTTGCCTACTCGCCGCCTCTCCCGGAGGCTCTCTACCTCACGCCCTATTGCTGCTCGGATCCTTCCCGCCTGGAATCAGCCGTCGTCCTCTGGTTCACGCCCGCCCTGCTTCTCGCACGCAACTGGGAAACCGGATCGAAACCCACCGTCCGGATTGCCCTGCTGCTTGTCGCATTTCTCGTTCTGTCCGTAGCTGCGGTAAAGATGACATTCAATGATGCCGCTCTGGATAGGAACCCCCTCCTGAAAGTAGGTTCGTACCTCCGCCTCGCCGTTGGCAGCATGTATCCTCGCGTACTCCTCGCCGTCCTCACCCTCCTCGTCGCCGGCCGGCTATGCCTCTCCCTCCTGGCCGAACGCCTCGGCCCCTACCGCCGTTGGTGGACCGTCCTCCCCTTGGCTCTATGCCTGATAGCGATCCCCATCGACATCTCGCTCCTCTGGCCGCATGCCGCCGCCTTCTGTCTTCCCCTCGCCGGAGTCCTCACCGCCGCCCGCAACCAACCCATCCCCAACCAACCCATCGCCTATCTCGCCTATCTCGCCGGGCTCACCGTAAGTATTGTGTATTTCCTGCTCCACGGCGGCGGCTATTACAACATCTATACCGCCCCGTTCCTATC